>DASWYX010000132.1:0-7110 GCA_036404755.1 Pseudoduganella sp. | reverse complement strand
TACTACCAGGTGAAGCCGGGCGCGCGCGAACTGGAGCGCGATATCCCGAGCCGTATCGGCGTGCTGCAGGATACCGCCCACCCGGTGTACGGCACCTGCATCGCCAATATCCCGGGCGACTTCGATACGCTGTCCAAGCGCGGCCACACGCTTTCCATCGTGAAGGCGGACGTGGGCGGCACGTTGCACCGCGACCAGCAGCTGGACTTCATCGGCATCCGCAACAGCGACGCCAACGGCGCCATCCTCGGCGAGCACTGCTTCGTGGGCCTGTTCACCCGCGCCGCGTCCATCACTCCGCTGGCGCGCATGCCTTTCGCACGCGGCCGCATCGCCCAGGTGCTGAAGATCGCCGGCGTGCGCGAGACCGGCTTCCGCGCCGAAAAATTCGTCGAGATCCTGGAATCGCTGCCGCGTACCGAAGCGCTGGAAGCGGAGCCGCAACAGCTGGCGGAACTGTGCAGCGCCGTGGTGTCGCTGTACAAGCAGCCGCGCGCCAAGGTGTTCGCCCGCCGCGACGTCTACACGCGCCACCTGAACGTGCTGGTCTACCTGCCGCGCGAGCGCTTCAGCTCCAGTGTGGCCCATGCGCTGGCGCGCGCCCTGCAGGAAAGCTCGGGCGCCAACCACGTCAGTTCGCAGACCCTGGTGGCGGACGGCCCGCTGGCCCGTCTCTACCTGATCGCCCATGGCGCACGGTATCCACTGGACCTGGAAAGCGATATCCAGCGTCCGCTGCTGACCATCCTCGATGGCTGGCACAATGAATTCTCGGAAATGGCCGACACCGTCGGCGAAGAGCCGCTGCGCAACAGCCTGCGCAAGCTGTGCGCCACGCTGCCGGTCGACTACGTGGCCGCCACGCCGCCAAGCGTGGCTTTCCATGACCTGGACAAGATCCTGCGCGATGGCGACGGTTCGCGCATCGCCGTGCGCGTTGAACTGGCGACGGAGAAGAACCCGGCCACCACGATCCGCCTCTATTCGGAAGACCGCGTGCCGTCGTTGTCCACGATCCTGCCGGCCCTGCACAATGCGGGCGTGGAGATCGACCGCGAATCGGCGCACTCCATCCGCACCGCGGACGGCAAGCGCCACTACGTGACCAGCCTGTCAGTGAGCGCAGACAGCGCCGCCAAGCTTGCGCGCGAGGGCGTTGCCCCGGTCGCACAAGAGCTGTTCGCGCTGCTGTTCAACGATGAAGCGGAAGACGGCCGCCTGAATGGCCTGGTGGTCGAGGGCGGCCTCGATGCGCGCCAGGTGCAGCTGGTGCGCGCCTACATGAGCTACTGGCGCCAGGCCAGCGCCCAGTTCTCGGTGCGCTATATGGCGGAAACCTTGCGCCGCCAGCCTGGCCTGGTCAAGGAGGTCGTCGATTGCTTCATCCAGCGCTTCAACCCGGCGGGCAGCGAGGCTTCGCGCAATGCGGCCAAGGAGAACCTGCTGGGCATCAAGGCCCGCCTGCCGCAGATCAACCATGCGGACACGGAAATGATCCTGGGCGCGCTGATTGACCTGATGCTGGCCACGCTGCGCACCAACTACTTCCAGAACAGCGGCGAGAAGATCATCTTCAAGTTCGACACCAGCAACCTGTCGCTGGTGCCGGTGCCGCGCCCATTCCGCGAAATCTATGTGTTCTCGCGGCGCTTCGAAGGCGTGCACCTGCGCGGCGGCCCGGTTGCCCGCGGCGGCCTGCGCTGGTCGGACCGCATGGAAGACTATCGCACCGAGGTGCTGGGCCTGGTGAAGGCGCAGATGGTGAAGAACGCCGTCATCGTGCCGGCCGGCGCCAAGGGCGGCTTTGTTTGCAAGCTGATGCCGAAGGATGCACCGCGCGACGTGGTGGCGGCCGAAGGCGAAGCAGTCTACCGCCTGTTCATTTCCAGCCTGCTGGAAGTGACGGACAACCGCGTGCTGGGCAAGATCGTGTCGCCTGAAGATACCGTCTGCTACGACGGCAACGACCCCTATCTGGTGGTGGCGGCCGACAAGGGCACCGCGACCTTCTCCGACATCGCCAACAGCATCGCCGTGAAGCGCGGCTTCTGGCTGGGCGACGCCTTCGCGTCCGGCGGCTCGAATGGCTATGACCACAAGAAGATGGGCATCACCGCCAAGGGCGCCTTCGAAGCGGTGAAGCGCCACTTCTACGAGATGGGCCACGACATGAACACCACCCCGTTCACCGTGGTCGGCGTGGGCGACATGTCCGGCGACGTGTTCGGCAACGGCGTGCTGCTGTCCAACCAGATCAAGCTGCTGGCGGCCTTCGACCACCGCCACATCTTCCTGGACCCGAATCCGGATACTGCAAAATCCTTCAATGAGCGCAAGCGCATGTTCGCGCTGCCCCGCTCCTCGTGGGAGGACTACAACAAGGACCTGATTTCCGAAGGCGGCGGCGTTTTCCCGCGTTCGGTCCGCACCATCGAGCTGTCGCCGCAGGTGCGCGCCGCGCTGAACATCGAGGAAACCTCGCTGACGCCGGAGGAACTGATGCACCGCATCCTGCTGGCGCCGGTGGACCTGTTCTACAACGGCGGCATCGGTACCTACATCAAGTCCTCCGCCGAGACGCATGCCCAGGTCAAGGACCGCGCCAATGACAATATCCGCGTCAATGGCAATGAGCTGCGCTGCAAGGTGGTGGCGGAAGGCGGCAACCTGGGCGCGACCCAGGCCGGCCGTATCGAATTCGCGCTGGCCGGCGGTCGTATCTTTACCGATGCGATCGACAACTCGGCCGGCGTGGACTGCTCCGACCATGAAGTGAACTGCAAGATGTGGCTGGACGTGGAAGTGAATGCCGGCCAGCTGTCCGAGGATGACCGCAACAAGCTGCTGACCGATATGACGCAGGACGTGGAGCGCCTGGTCCTGCGCGACAACACCCAGCAGACCCGCCTGCTGGTGCGCGAGCTGCAGGCCCAGTCCGAGCACGCGGTGCAGGATGGCTACGCCGACCTGATCGCCGACCTGGAGGAAGAGGGCGCGCTGTCCCGCGAGCTGGAACAGTTGCCGACCGTGGCCGAACTGGCGCGCCGCAAGGCCGACGGCCGTGGCCTGACCACGCCGGAACTGGCGGTGGTGATTGCCAACGTGAAGAACCGCTACAAGCGCATCCTGTCCGCCTTGCCGCTGACGGATGAGAGCTGGGCGGAGCCGGTGCTGCGTCCTTACTTCCCGGACCTGCTGGTCGCTACCCGCAAGCCGCTGGCCCACCCGCTGGCGAACGCCATCCTGGCCACCGTGCTGGCGAATGAAGTGGTGAACCGCTGCGGCCCGCTGATGATCCGCGAGCTGGCCGCTGCGCACAACGCCTCCGAAGCGGAAGTGATCCTGGCCTGGGGCCAGGCATGGTCCGCACTGGACCTGGCCCACGTGTTCGATGTGCTGGATGCGGATGCGCTGAACGTGCCGCGTGCGGTGTCGATCCGCGTCGATGCGCGCACCCGCAGCCTGCTGAAGGCCGTGGTGGAGGGCGTGCTGGCCGTGCCGAAGGAGCAGCTGAAGGGCGGCGCCGGCATCGCCGAGCTGACCCGCCTGTTCGCCCAGCCCGATACGGTGCAGAAGCTGATCGGCGATGCGCCTTCGGAAGCGGACGAGCATCCGGGGCTGCGCCCATCCTTCGTGCAGGCGTGGAAGGCGGTCGATGCCATTGAGGGCGTGGCGGCCTTCGTGTTCGCGGCGCTGTCGGTCAAGCGTCCGGCGGGCATGGACTTGCCGGCCTTCCTGCAGGTGGGCATGGCGCTGCGCTCGCAGGCTGGCATCGATACGCTGGAACGCGGCCTCAAGCTGCCGGTGATTAACAAGTCGCAGGAGGCGCTGCGCAGCTATGCACAGCAGGCGCTGCGCCGCACGCAGCAAAAACTGCTGTCGCAGGTGCTGTCCCGCGCCACCGATGGCCACGACGGCATCGAGGCGGTGGAACTGGTGACCAATACCCTGGGCCTGGTCGGCTACGCGCCGGCGACGGACCTGGAGCAGGCGATGCTGGATGTGTGGGCGCTGTCCGAAGCGGTCAGCGCAACCACGCTGGCGAAGGCGGCATAAGCGATGGCGGCAGCGACACCTTTGCCGCCGGCCGTGCGCGCGCTGGCCGAAGCGGACTTCAGCGCCGTCGCGCGCAGCTTCGGCACCGCCGGCTTCGCCGTGGCCGAGCCGGCGGACGGTATCCTGACCCTGCGCCGCGCTGTTGCGGCAGGCCAGCCGGCGCGCCCCGCCGTGCTGGTGTCGGTCGGCGTGCATGGCGACGAGACGGGGCCCATCGAGCTGGTGGCGTACCTGCTCGACGCGCTGTCGCAGGAACCTGAATCGCTGGCGGTGGACCTGATGCTCTGCGTCGGCAATATCGGCGCCATTCGCCAGGCCAGGCGCTTCATCGATGCTGACCTGAACCGCATGTTCCGTCCCGTGCGCGGCGACCTGGCCGGCACCGCCGAAGCGGCGCGCGCCGACGAGATGATCGCCGCCACCAGCGATTTCTTCCGCGGCGCAGGTCCGGAGCGCTGGCACCTCGACCTGCACACGGCCATCCGCCCATCCTACTACCCGACCTTCGCCATCGTGCCGGACATCATTGGTGAAGGACCGAAGGCGCGGCTGATCGGCTGGCTGGGCGAGGCGGGCATTGGCGCGATCATCATGAATCCGGCATCGGCCGGCACCTACAGCTACTACAGCGCCGAACACCACGGCGCCGCCGGCACCACGGTGGAGCTGGGGCGCATCGGCACGCTGGGTCAGAATGACCTGTCCCAGTTCGAGGAAGCGCGCGTTGCGCTGGACCGCCTGCTGCGCGGCCAGCCGCCGGGCGCCGCCGCCCGGGCGCCGCATGTGTTCAAGGTGGCGCAGAACATCATCAAGCTGAGCGACGGCTTCCGCATGGCCTTCGGCAAGGAAACGCAGAATTTCACGCCCTTGTCCCGCGGCCAGGAAATCGCCCGCGATGGCGATACCGTCTACAGCGTGCAGCATGACCAGGAATTGGTCGTGTTCCCGAATCCGGACGTGCGCGTCGGTCTGCGCGCCGGGATGATGGTGGTGCGGGTAGCGTAACGCACGCACGGCGGATCAAACGATCCGCCCTACGCTCAGCAGAATCGCAACTGGCCCGATAGGGCTGTAGGGCGGATCATTGATCCGCCGTCCATGCTCAGCACGGATCCCCACCATGCGCTACACTTCCTGAATACCCAAAAAGGAGTAGCCATGGCCCTATCCATGTACAAGATCTCCGCGCCCGTCTTCGTGCGCGGCCTGAAAGTGGCGTCCTCACTGCTGCGCAAAGCCGAAGCCCACGCCGAAGAACACGGCATCGTGCCGGACGTGCTGCTGTCCGCGCGCCTGGCGGACGACATGCTGCCGCTCGCCGCGCAGGTGCAGCGCGCCAGCGACACGTCCAAGGCCTCCGTCGAGCGCCTGTCCTGCGTGGTGGCGCCCAAATTCCCCGACAATGAAGCGAGCTTCCAGCAACTGCAGGAGCGCATTGCCAATACCATCGCCTACATTGAAAGTGTGCCGGAAGCGGCCTACGAGAACAGCGAAACGCGCGAGATCGCGCTCAGCTTCGGTACTTTCAAACCGACCTTCAGCGGCGAGAGCTACCTGCTGACCTTCGGCCTGCCGAACTTCTTCTTCCACGTGACCACCCTGCACGACATCCTGCGCAACCAGGGCGTGAAGGTCGGGAAGATCGATTTCCTCGGCCCATACGAGGCATAAAAAAAGCCGCCGGGCTGGGGAGCGCGGCGGCTGGAGGGGATGGACAGTGTGTACGGCTTACGGCTGGCGCGAGCGTTCCTGCACTTCGTTGCCGATGTAGCCGCCGCCGATGGCGCCGGCGATGGTGGCCAGCGTGCGGCCCTTGCCTTTGCCGACCTGGTTGCCCAGCAGACCGCCGATCACGGCGCCGGTGCCGATGCCCACGTAGTTCGGGCCATGGGCTTCCGCCTGGCGCGGCGCCGCTGCCGGTTCGCGGTACTCAGGACGCGGCGCAGGCTGGGCGTGGCTCACGCGGTGGGTACGTGGGCGCGGCGCGGGCGCTGCTTCGGCCTGCGGGGCCGGCTGCTGGCTGGCATACTGGCCTTGCGGCTGGCCGGCGTATTGGCCTTGATTCTGGCCGGCATACTGGCCTTGAGCCTGACCGCCGTACTGACCTTGAGCCTGGCCCTGGGTCGAAGCGAATTGCTGCTGGCCTGGCGCCGGAGCATACTGCGCCGGATATTGAGCCGGATCCTGCGCGGCCATGGCATTAGCCGGGACAGGGGCCGAAACCTGGCTGGCAGCGGGAGCATTCGCATTGGAGGCCGGCAGCCAGCCGGCAATCGCTGCCGTTCCAACGACGCTGAGCAGGGTCACGGCAACCGCAGCGCCGGCAACCAGCGGATGGATACGAGACGTCGCGGTTGGGATCTTGTCGTTCATAATGTGCTCCTTTTCGTTGGTGTTGAAACTTGGCTCCAGATTAACGGCCCACCCAACAACAAGCTAGACGTTGCGCTGTATCAAAAGTAAGCATCTGTAACGATTGGAGGATCCAATGAGCCACCTGTTCTCACCCTATGCGCTAGGCCCGCTTGAGCTGGCGAACCGCATCGCGATTGCGCCCATGTGCCAGTACTCGGCGGACGAAGGCCGTGCCACGGACTGGCACATGATCCACCTGGGCCACCTGGCGCTGTCCGGCGCGGGCCTGCTGATACTGGAAGCGACGGCGGTGTCGCCCGAAGCGCGGATCTCGCCGCATGACCTGGGCCTGTGGTCGGCCGAACACGAAGCGGCGCTGCGCCCTGTGGTGGAGGCCATCCGCAAGTATTCGCCGATCAAACTGGCCGTGCAGCTGGGCCACGCGGGCCGCAAGGCATCCAGTGCGCGGCCATGGGAAGGCGGTGCCATGCTGCCGCTGGACCAGGGCGGCTGGCAGACGGTGGCGCCATCGGCCCTGCCGCACAGCGAGGGCGAACGTGCACCGACTCCGCTTGACGAGGCAGGCCTGAAGAAGGTGAAGGATGACTTCGTGGCGGCAGCCCGCCGCGTGCAGGCGCTGGGCATCGAAGGCATCGAGCTGCATGGCGCCCACGGCTATCTGCTGCACCAGTTCCTGTC
>DASWYX010000131.1:0-9345 GCA_036404755.1 Pseudoduganella sp. | reverse complement strand
CCCACATTTCCTTTGCGACGAAGGTCCAGAACATGAGCACCAGTGAAGTCATTAATATCGATGGCGTTGAATACAGGCTGTCCAGCCTTTCCGAGGCAGCGCGCCGCGAACTGGCGATGCTGCAGGCGACCGATGCCAAGCTCGCGGAATTGCAGCGTGACGTAGCGATCAACCAGACCGCACGCAACGCCTATGCAAATGCCTTGGCGGCGCTGTTGCCAGCGGCGTAGTCCTCAGCGGGTAAACGGTGTATTGTTGATCGACTTTTCCGGGCTCTCGATGTTGGTGGGCAGGCCTTGCAGGTAGTGACGTGCACTTTCGACGCCGGCGCCGCTGACGACTGCCTGCATGACGCTGTCATTGTCAATCGTCCACTCCTTGAACGCGGCGTCCTGCGCGGGTAGGCAGCGCAACTCGGCCAGTAGTTCGTCGCGGGTTAGCCCGGCCACCAGACGCTGTTGCCATTCGGCGGCCCACGCGGCCATGGCGGGATCGCGCCGGTTGTGGGACAGCATGCTGAGGGCCTGGTGCGACTTTGCGCTATTGCCGACGTAAGCGTGCATGAGGGCGGCAACGCGGGCGTATTCGCTCACTTCGCGTCCACTGCTCCAGGCAAGCTGCGCCGCCGTCATGGCCGTTTCGGTCAACTCCTCGCCGGAATCGAGCTCGGTGCGGAGCAGCGCATAAGCGGCTTCCGCCGAAGCCGGGTCTGCGTTGACGGCGTTGACCAGGTGGTTGCGAGCCGCTTCCAGGGTGGCAGCCCTGGCAGCGCCCTGTTGCCGGCTCGCGATGCGCAGGTGTGCCAGCCCCAGCAGATAAAGCGCTTCTGCATTGGCCTTGTCTTCGCGGACGAGCGTGCTCAGGTAGGGAACGGCGTCCTGTGGGTTGCCCCAGTCGATCTGGGCGCGGCTGAGGGCGGCGCGGGCCAGCGGGTGGTTGGGTGTGCCGCCGGGACTGGCGTTCATCTTGCGCAGCAGGGCTTCGCCCATGGCGCGGCCGGGGCAGGCCTTTAGCGTCGCGTCCATCATCACGTAGCCGGTCGCCGCGTCGGGCAGGCCGGTAAATGCAATCTGGGCGGTGGGCAGGTTGGGCACGGCCACCTCCATTACCTGGGCGGAGGTGCGGCGATAGCGCCACAGCATCTCGCCGAGCTGGTCCGCCTTGATGCCATAAGCCGTTTCGAAGGCCTTCGCGTTGGACATGGCGCCGTTCGCGAGGTTGAGGTAGCGCGCCAGCCGGGCGCGGTTCTCTTCCGTGGACAGCATGAAGTGAGTCAGCAGCCAGGAACGGGCCGTAAATTCCAGCCTGACGCCCGCTTCGCCAGCGTAATTGTGACCCTTGCTGTCGTTATCGTCGAGCACATCGGCATAGGTCAGGCTGAAGCGGTGTCCGTCTTCGATGAAGTTCAGGTAGCGCCCGATGTTGAGGGGCGTTTTGCCGACGACCAGTTGACTGTCGGAGAAGCGGGCATTGGCAAAATACTGCGCGAAGCCCTCGATGAAGGAGAGCGGCGCGCGGATGTCGGTGTGGCGGTACAGGAAGTGGCGGGCATAGCCTTCGAAGAGGAAGGACAGGGTGTCATTGGCGGGAGCCGTGATCAGGCGTGCATTTTCGATCTGAACAATGGGGTCGAGCTTGACGCCGGCCGCCTGCACGCCCGCGCTGCAACTGTTGTACAGGCCGATGGCGTCGGCAGGCGCCTTGCCCGCGTGTTCGGCCAGGGCGCCGACCTTGTCGTGGTAATACAGGGTGAGCTTGGGTTCGCGCGGTTGGGCCTTGAAGTAGGCGCTGGTATAGACGCGCAACAGGAAGTCCAGGCGCTCCATATTGTGCAGGAGCTCTGCGACGTCCGCCTGCGAGGCGTCGGAGTAGACCACGAAGTGCTGGCTTTCCGCCTTGAACCACACGGACGGGTTTTTCTGGCCCTGGACCGTGATGCGCTGTTCTGCCGGGACCGTGGCGGCTTGCTGGGCGCTGGCCATGGGCGCGCATAGCAGGGCCAGCGCAGCCAGCGCGCAGCAGGCAAGCGGTGGGGCGATGGCGCAGCCTCGCAAGGCATCGATTATGGCAAGACGGGACGGCACGGTGCGGGTCTTCATCAGCGAAAGTCTTTCCTTTTTAACCAGACGATGCTAATCGACGGGCGTTCTGGCGGAAAGCCCAGGGCGCCCGCATGAGAAAAAACATAAGTGGAGATGGCGGTTTTCGCTACGGCGAGGGGGTGTGAGCACATTGCACTTTTGGCATAGTTTGCGTGAAATAAGTTATAGGTCCGCGCGGCGGGTTGAGTTGGATAATTTCGGAATTCATAAGATAAGGAGACGCGATGGGCGTGAATGTGACGCGGCGGCAGTTGATGGTGTCGCTTGGGCTGGCGACGGCTTTTCCGGGACTGGCAGGGGCGGCGGTTACCGCCACCGCGCGCGGCAATCGCGACGATCTCGAACTCTGGTACGACAAGCCTGCCGGTCCGTGGGTGGAGGCGCTGCCGGTCGGGAATGGCCGGCTGGGGGCCATGGTGTATGGACGCGTGGCGCAGGAGCGCCTGCAGCTCAATGAGGACACGCTATTCGCCGGCGGCCCGAATGATCCGAATCCGACGGGCATGCTGGCGGCGCTACCGCGCGTGCGGGCGCTGATCGATGAGGGCCAGTTCAAGGAGGCGCACGATCTGTGCGGCTCTACGATGATTGCTCACCAGCAGATGCCTTATGGCGCGGCCGGAGATCTGTTGCTGGACTTCGTGCGGCCGGTCGCGGCGACCGGCTATCGTCGTTCCCTCAGCCTGGACACGGCGATCTGCCTGACGCGCTTTGCCGCTGGCGCCGCGAAGTATTCACGGGAAGTGTTTGTCAGCCAGCCGGACCAGGTGGTGGTGATGCGTTTGAGCGCGTCCGGTGGCGGGACGCTGGATTTCGATGTGGGCTACCGCCATCCGGATAAGGCCAAGTATGGCGAGACCACCTACGACGGCTCGGGTGGCGCGCAGCCGGCCGGGGCGCCTGGCGCCGCGGGCGTGACTGGTGAACGCGAGTCGTTGCGGGCGGGGGAACGTCCGGCGGGGCTGGTAGTGCGCGCGGACGGCGACGGGGCACTGCTGGTTGAGGGACGCAATATCGAGTCGTCGGGCGTGCCGGCTGCGCTAAAGTATGCGGTGCGCGTGCAGGCTGTGGGCGACGGCAAGGTCACCGTTGAAGGCGACCGCCTGCAAGTGCGGGGCGCGCGCAATGTGACGCTGCTGATTGCCGCCGCAACGAGCCATGTGAATTTTGATGACGTGAGCGGTGATCCCGTCGCCAAGGTGCGCGGGCAGACCGGCGCGGCGGCGCGCAAACCGTATGCGCGCTTGCTGGGCGATCATGTGAAGGCACATCAGGCGCTGTTCCGGCGGCTGTCGATTCGCCTGGGCGGCCCGGCAGGCGGGCAGGGCGCAGGCGCGGCGAGCAGCAGCGGCAACGGCAGCGGGGCGGCCGGGCGCAAGGCGACGGACGTACGGCCGACGAACGAGCGGATTGCGGCAGCGGAAACGGCCGACGATCCGGCGCTGGCGGCACTGTATGTGCAATACGCCCGCTACCTGCTGATTTCCTGTTCGCGCCCGGGCAGCGAGCCGGCCAATCTGCAGGGGCTGTGGAACGAGGGCACCAATCCACCGTGGGGCGGCAAGTACACGATCAACATCAACACGCAGATGAACTATTGGCCCGCCGACCCGGCCAACCTGGGCGAATGCGTGGAGCCGGTGCTGCGCATGGTCGAAGGCCTGGCCGTCACCGGCGCGGTCACCGCGCGGAAGTGCTATGGCGCGCGCGGCTGGGTCACCCATCACAACACGGACCTGTGGCGCGCATCCGCGCCGATTGACGGTCCGCTGTGGGGCATCTGGCCCAGCGGCGGCGCGTGGCTGTGCAAGACGCTGTGGGACCATTACGACTACTACCGCGACGAAGCCTGGCTGCGCCGCATCTATCCGCTGCTGAAAGGCGCCTCGCAATTCTTCGTCGATACGCTGGTCGAAGACCCGAAGGGGCGCGGCCTCGTCACGTCGCCTTCGATCTCGCCAGAAAACAAGCACCCGGCCGACGTGGCCATCTGCGCCGGCCCGGCGATGGACCGGCAGATCCTGCGCGACCTGTTCGCCAATACCTTGACCGCGCATGCGCTGCTGAAGGATTCCGACACTGAATTCGCCAAGGCCGTTGCCGCCGCTAAAGCGCGCCTGCCGGCGGACCGCATCGGCGGCCAGGGCCAGTTCCAGGAATGGCTGGAAGACTGGGACGCCGAAGCGCCCGAGCAACAACACCGCCACGTATCGCACCTGTACGCCGTGTATCCGTCCGAACAGGCCAACCTGCGCGATACGCCGGAACTGGTGAAGGCGGCAAAGGTCACGCTCAACACGCGCGGCGACAAGTCCACCGGCTGGGCTACCGCCTGGCGGCTGGCCCTGTGGGCGCGCATGGGCGAAGGCGACCGCGCGCATTCGATCCTGCTTGGCCTGCTGGGGCCAACGCGCACATACCCGAATATGTTCGACGCCCACCCGCCATTCCAGATCGACGGCAATTTCGGCGGCACGGCGGGCATCCTGGAAATGTTCCTGCAATCGTGGGGCGGGGAAGTGCATGTGCTGCCGGCGCTGCCGTCGGCATGGCCGGAGGGCGCAGTGCACGGCGTGCGCGCACGCGGCGGCATCGAAGCGGATGTGGAATGGACGGGAGGGAAGCTGAAGCGGCTGGCGCTGCGCGGCAAGCCCGGCGCCACGGTGCCGGTGCGCTATCGCGGCCGCGTTGCCAGCGTGGTGCTGGATGCGCGCGGCCGCGCCGAGTTCAGGCCAGCTTGAACACGCGCACCGACTGAGCCAGTTCCTGTGAACGGTCGCGCAGCACGCTGGCGGCGGCCGCCATCTGCTCCACCAACGCGGCGTTCTGCTGGGTGGCGTTGTCCATCTGCGTGACGGCTTCGCCAACCTGGCCGACACCCGTGCTTTGCTCGTTGCTGGCGACGCTGATTTCGGCCACGATTTCCGTCACGCGGCGGATGCTGCGCACCACTTCCTCCATCGTTTCGCCGGCCTTGTCCACCAGGTTGGCGCCGGATTCCACGCGCTGCACGCTGTCTGTGATCAGGCTCTTGATCTGGCGCGCAGCTTCCGCGCTGCGCCCGGCCAGCGAACGCACTTCGCCCGCCACCACGGCAAAGCCGCGACCCTGCTCGCCGGCGCGCGCCGCTTCCACCGATGCGTTCAGGGCCAGGATATTGGTCTGGAAGGCGATGCCGTCGATGACGTTGATGATGTCCGCGATCTTGTGGCTGGAATCGCTGATGCCGCGCATCGTGTCGACCACTTGCGACACCACTTCGCCACCTTGCGCCGCCACCGCACTGGCCTCCTGCGCCAGCTTGTTGGCCTGGCGGGCGTTGTCCGCATTCTGGCGCACCGTGGTGTTCAGCTCTTCCATCGAAGCCGCTGTCTGCTGCAGCGCGCTGGCCTGGCTTTCGGTGCGTTCGCTCAGGTCCTGGTTGCCCTGCGCGATTTCGGTGGATGCATTGAGCACCGCATCGGAACCGTCGCGCACCTGGCGCACCACGCCGGCCAGCGCGGCCTGCATGCTTTGCAGGGAGTTCAGCAACTGCGCGATTTCATCCTTGCCGTCGACCTTGATCTGGCGGGCCAGGTCGCCCTTCGCGACGGCTTCCGCTGCGTTGACCGCCGTGTGCATGGAGCGCGTGATGTTCTGTACGAGGTGATAGCCGACGAAGCAGGCGAGGGCGATACCGATGATGATCGAGAACAGCGAGATCGTGTGCAAGGTGGCGCCGCGCGCGACGGCCTCGTCATATTCGGCTTTGGCCACGGTGGTTTGCAATTTGATCAGGGTGTCCAGCGTTTCGGCGACGGGGGTATTTAGCTTGCGCAGCTTTTGCACGACATATTCGCGGGTCTTGTCCAGGTCTCCGGCCTGTAGCGCGGAGATGGCGGGGTTGATGCCTTGCGTGAGCAGCTTGCCGTAAGTGTCCTCGAACTTCGCCGCCAGTGTGAGTTCTTCGTCGGTGAGATGGCTGGCGCGGTAGGATTTCCAGGCCTTGTCGATGACATCCATGTTTTCGCTGATCTGCTTCAGCGTGGCGGGAATCGCTTCGGGTTTTGCATCGAGCACGGCGTAGGCGAGGGCGATGCGGTTGCGCAGGTTCTGGCGGTTGACGGAGGCCAGATAGGCAGTGGGGACGGTACGGTCTTCATAGACCGCCCGCAGCGCTTCGTTCGACTTATTCGTGCCGTACAAGCCAATGCCGCCGAGGATCGCCAGCAGCACCGACATGAAGCCCACCAGCAGGAATAGACGCACCGAGATCTTCATACTATTCATGTCTTGTCTCCAATATAAGTATTTTTTCTTTGTGCAGTTCAATATACCGCAGGGACACGTCGATGAGGGATAATTCCGGTATGAAAAAGCCATCGCTCAAGTTTCTAATTCCCGGCGTGCTGGCTGGTCTTGCACTGGCCTACACAGGCATCGGTTTCCTCGCTGTGCCGGCAATCGTTAAATCGCAGGCGGAAAAACTGTCTGCCGAAAAGCTGCATCGCCCGCTAACACTGGGGAAAGTCGAGTTCAACCCCTTCACCCTGCGCGCCACCATCCTCGATTTCAAGATGATGGAGCCGGAGGGGAATGCCGTCTTCGCCAGCTTTGAACGCCTGGGCGTGGACGTGTCTTGGCAGTCGCTGACGAAGCTGGCGCCCGTGGTGCAGGAGATACGCCTTACCGGTCCGTACGTGCATCTGGTGAGGCGAGATGAGAATCACTACAGCATCGACGATATCCTGGCGCTTATCGCCGCCCAGCCGCCGTCGCCGGAGCCGGCCAAGTTTTCGCTGAATAATATCCAGCTGGAGCAGGGCAGTATCGCGTTCGAGGACAAGCCCGCCGGCATTACGCACAACGTGGCGGACCTGGCCCTGGGCCTGCCCTTCGTGTCCTCGCTGCCGGCCGATGTGACGCTGTTTGTCGAGCCTCTGTTCAGCGCCCGCATCAATGGCGCGCCGCTGAAGTTGAAAGGCAAGGCGCGCCCGTTCGCCGAGCCGAAGGACTACGCGCTGGACCTGACGCTGGACGATGTGGACGTGGGCGGCTATGTCGGTTACATGCCGTACAAGCCGGCCTTCAAGCTCAGTGGCGCGCGCCTGAACGCGGCGCTGCATCTGGCTTTCGTCCAGCCCAGGGATAAACCGGCAACCATCGTGCTCGATGGACGCGCTGCACTCAAGTCGCTTGCCCTGAGCGATGCGGACGGAGAGCAGGTACTCAAGCTCGGCGAATTGTCCGCGCAGTTTGGCAAGATGGATTTACTGGGACGCCGATTCGAGATTACCCGCGTAGGCGTGGACGGACTGGATATGCACGTTCAGCGCGGCAGGGATGGCCGGCTTAATCTGGAGCGCATGTTCGCGCCGCCTGCCGCCCCGGCAGCGACAACGGCAGCGGCGCCGGCAAAGGCTGCTGCGGCCGGGCCGGGCGTGCGGATCGCGCTGAAAGAGCTCGTCGTACGCGATGCCGCATTGCGGTATGCGGACGAGCCGATGCAAGCGGCCGTGCGCAAGCTTGACCTGACCGCCCGCGATTTCAGCGCGGACCTGGCGAAGAACACGTACGCTATCGGCGCCATCGAATCCAGTTCGGCGGATATCGAATACCGTCAGGGCCGCAGCACCGGCCCGGCCGCGAAGCCAGCCGCCGCACCGGCCAAGGCGGAGGCGCAGAAGCCGGCGGACAGCCAGACGCTGTTCACGATCGCCCGCCTGGATCTGAGCAACTGGTCCGCGCGCGTGGAGGACGGCTGCTGCCACGCCGACCCGGCCATCTTCAACCTGTCGGCCATCAGCCTGGCGATGCAGGACTATTCGACCGCAGCGAAGGCCAGCAGCACGGTCGACCTGAAGGCCACCGTCAACAAGTCCGGCCAGCTGGGCATCAAGGGCAAGCTGGCGTTTGCGCCGTTCGACAGTGACCTCGCGCTGGACGTGAAGAATTTCGACCTGCTGCCGCTGCAACCCTATGTCACCGATTATGTGAACCTGCGCCTGAACCAGGGCGCCATCAGCGGCAAGACCCAGCTGAAGTTCGCGCAGGGCAAGGGCAGCCTGAAAGGCGATGTCAGCGTGAACCGCCTCGATACAGTGGACAAGGCTAGCGCCAACGATTTCCTGAGCTGGAAGTCGCTCGCCTTCGAAGGGATGGATATGCAATTCAGCCCCTTCGCGCTGAACGTCAATCGCGTCGCCCTGGCCGATTTCTTCGCGCGCGTCATCATCGACCCGACGGGCCGCATCAATGTGCAGGACGTTACGCGCAAGGCGGGCGAAGAGCAGCGCAGCCTGACGGAGGCGGGCCAGCGCGCGAAGACCGCCGCCGCTGCGCAAGCCGAACGCAAGGCCGCCGCGGCCGAACAGGCGAAGGCGCAGACCGCGCAGGCAACGCCGGCAGCGCCGGCCGCCCCACTGCCGCCGATCCGCATCGCCAAGCTTGAACTGAGCGGCGGGCGGGTGCGCTTCACGGACAACTTCATCAAGCCAAACTACACGGCCAACCTGCGCGATCTTGGCGGCTCCGTCACGGGACTCTCGTCTGACACTGCGAGCAGCGCAAACGTCAGCCTGCGCGGCAATGTGAACAGCGCGCCGCTGTCCATCGCCGGCAAGATCAATCCGCTGAAGCGCGACCTGTCGCTCGACCTGCGCGCCGACGTGCGCGGCATGGAACTGGCGCAGCTGTCGGCGTATTCGGACAAGTATGTCGGCTACGGCATCGAAAAGGGCAAGCTGACTTTCGAAGTCGCCTACCAGCTGGAGAACCGGCAGCTCAAGGCCGAGAACCGCCTGGTGCTGGACCAGCTCACCTTCGGCAAGGAGAGCACCAATCCGGAAGCGACCAAGCTGCCGGTCAATCTCGCCGTAGCGCTGCTCAGTGACCGCAACGGCGTGATCGACATCAATGTGCCAATTGGCGGCTCGCTCGATGATCCGCAATTCTCGATCGGCGGCATTGTCCTGAAGATCATCGGCAATGCCATCATGAAGACCGTGACGGCGCCATTCGCGTTTATCGGCTCACTGTTTGGCGGCAGCGGCGAAGAGCTGTCCACGCTGGATTTCGACAGCGGACGCGCAGTCGTGCTGCCGGCGGGCGAGGGCAAGCTGAAGTCCCTGGCCAAGGCGCTGACCGAGCGTCCGGGCCTGAAGCTGGATATCACGGGGCGCTACGACGCCTCGGAGCTCGATGCGCTGAAACAGGCGTCGCTGGAACGCAAGCTGCGGGCGCTGAAGATCAGGGATCTGCAGGC
>DASWYX010000130.1:0-5304 GCA_036404755.1 Pseudoduganella sp. | reverse complement strand
TCGCCCGAGCGGAGGATGCGATAAATATGGCTTTTGGGGACGCCTTTGCAAACACGCAACAGATAATTATCGATGCGCTGACCGGCCTCTTCCTCAGTAATTGTCACGAATTGTGCTTGCGGCAGGACCTGTGCGGGGGTTGCCGGGGCTTTCTTTTCTCCGGTCTTCCCAGAAAATCTCTCTAAGTCCTTCATTTTGAATATATAATCGTTTTGCCGCGGTTTTATGGCTGCTGCAAGTGTAAGAATAAAAGCACATTTTACACAGGGGCGTATCCACTGGCCTCGCTAAAATTGCAAATTCGGTGGAAAAACGTATACGCACATTCGTGCGCCGGCCAGGGTGGCAACCACTGTTGCCATCGGGTAGAGCGCTCGGGTGCTGGATTAGACTGGCTGGATTGTTAGGATAGTTCTGGTGAGCAAGTATTACAGTCGTTGCTCGCTGGATTGATGAAGCTGATAACGCTTGCCGTTTCCGCCATGGCACCACACAAGATGCCCTGGCTCGACGATGTGCGCACGCCCTGATGCTCTCCCGCCCCCCGATGCGATCGGGCCGCCGGAGTATGCTGCAGGCAGTGCGCAAACTCGGCTTGACGATCGGTTTTCATGCGCCCAATGCGGCGGCAGCGCCTTGCGCAGCTGCGCCGCATGTAGAGGCATTTCCCCCTCAGCCTCCTTAATTCACGCGTATATCCTTGTACTACGCCGCCTCTCCGGAGGCGGCTTTGAGATGGCCCAAGGGTCGCGGAGTTAATAAAAATGAAACGCATGTTGTTTAACGCTACGCAGCAGGAGGAGCTGCGCGTAGCGATTGTCGACGGTCAGAAATTGATCGACATCGACATCGAGACCGCCGGACGCGAACAGCGCAAGTCCAATATCTACAAAGGCGTCATCACCCGTATCGAACCCTCCCTCGAAGCCTGCTTCGTTTCCTACGGCGAAGATCGTCACGGCTTCCTTCCCTTCAAAGAAGTTGCCCGCAGTTATTTCCGCGAAGGCGTGGACGTGCGCAATGCCTCCGTCAAGGAAGCGCTGCGCGAAGGCCAGGAAATCATGGTGCAGGTGGAAAAGGAAGAGCGCGGCAACAAAGGTGCTGCCCTGACCTCCTTCATTTCCCTGGCCGGCCGCTACCTGGTGCTGATGCCGAACAATCCGCGCGGCGGCGGCGTGTCGCGCCGTGTGGAAGGCGAAGAACGCCAGGAACTGCGCGAAACGATGGACAAGCTGGACTTGCCGCAGGGCATGTCCGTCATTGCCCGTACTGCCGGCATCGGCCGTACCGTGGAAGAGCTGCAGTGGGACTTGAATTACCTGATGCAGCTGTGGCGCGCGATTGAAGGCGCCTCCAAGGCAGCCTCCGGCGCCTTCCTGATCTACCAGGAATCGTCGTTGGTGATCCGTGCGATCCGCGACTACTTCCAGCCGGATATCGGCGAGATTCTGATCGATACCGACGAAATCTACGAACAAGCGCACCAGTTCATGTCCCACGTGATGCCGGACATGGTACACCGCGTGAAGCGCTACAGCGACGACGTGCCGCTGTTCTCCCGCTTCCAGATCGAACACCAGATCGAAACGGCTTACAGCCGCACCGTGCCGCTGCCATCGGGCGGCGCCATCGTGATCGACCACACCGAAGCCCTGGTGTCCGTCGACGTGAACTCGGCCCGCGCTACCCGCGGTTCCGACATCGAAACCACCGCCTTCCATACCAACTGCGAAGCGGCCGACGAAGTGGCCCGCCAGCTGCGCCTGCGCGACCTGGGCGGCCTGATCGTGATCGACTTCATCGACATGGAAGTGTCGAAGAACCAGCGCGAAGTGGAACAGCGCCTGAAGGATGCCCTGCACCATGACCGTGCACGCGTGCAGATGGGCAAGATTTCCCGCTTCGGCCTGATGGAACTGTCGCGCCAGCGCCTGCGCCCTTCCCTGTCCGAAGGCTCGCACGTGACCTGCCCGCGCTGCTCCGGCACCGGCCACATCCGCGATACCGAATCGTCCGCCCTGCAGGTGCTGCGCATCATCCAGGAAGAGGCGATGAAGGAAAATTCGGCCGCCATCCACGTCCAGGTGCCGGTCGACGTGGCCGCCTTCCTGCTGAACGAGAAGCGCGGCGAAGTGCTGAAGATCGAGAACCGTCACCGCATTACCGTGATCCTGATCCCGAACAAGCATCTGGACACGCCGCACTACAAGCTGGAACGCATCAAGCACGACGATCCGCGCCTGGAAGACCACGCCGCCAGCTACACCATGGCCGAGCAGGCCGAGACCGACATGGCCTTCAGCAAGCGCCAGAAGGAAGAGTCCAAGCCGCGCCAGGAAGCTGTCGTCAAGACGATTACTCCGGAGCAACCAGCTCCGATGGTCGAGCACAAGGTTGCTGCCGAGGCTGCCAAGCCGGCCGCCCCGGTCGTGGCCGCTCCGGCCCCGAAGGGCTTCTTCGCCAAGCTGATGTCCTTCTTTACCGGTGAGAAAGAAGAGCCGGTCATCGCTCCGGCACCGGCCATCGTGACCAAGCCCGCCGCCGGTGAGCGCGGCGATCGCAGCGCCCGCGGCCCACGCGGCCGCAGCCGCGGCAAAGGTGGACGCGCCGAGCGCGAGGACCGCGAACCGGGTACCCGTCCGGGCGCCGAGGAAGCCAAACCGGCAGCCGAAGGCCGCAAGCCGCGCGAACCGCGTCAGCCGCGCGAGGCACGCGAGCCGCGTGAAACCGTGGAAGCCGTGGCACAGCCACGCGCCGAGCGCGCCGAAAAGGCTGAACGTGAACCACGCGAGCCGCGTGAGCCACGCCAGCCGCGTCAGCCACGCGAGCCGCGCGCCGAGAAACCGGCAGCCGCTCCGGCCGAAGCCGCCAAGGCCGAGGAACTGGCACTGGCCGCAGCGGGCGTAGGCCCGGTCGGCACGGGCACTGGCGCTGCAGAGACGCCGATCCTGGTCAAGCCGCAAAATGTTGGCCCTGAGGGCGAGGAAGTGGATGCTGAAGGTGGCGAAGAGCCACGCCGCCGCCGCCGTCGTGGTGGCCGCAACCGCAACCGCCGCGAGCGCGAAGGCGCCGAGGGCGTGGATGGCGTGAGCGCCGAAGGCATTGAAGGCGCCGACACCGCTGCCGCGCCGGCCGCCGTCGTTGCTGAAAACGCTGCGCCGCAAGCTGCTGCCGCCGCGACCGAAGCCGCTCCGGCGCCTGCCGCCGAGCCAGCCGCACCGGCCCCGGTTGCCGCACCGGCCGCTGAAGTGAACGCCGCTGAAGCACCCGCTGCTGTTCCGGCTGCCCTGGTTGCCGCTGAGGCCGCCCCAGCGGCCCCGGTTGCTGCCGAGGCTTCCGCTCCAGCCGCCACGCCAGCGCCGGCTCCTGCCATCCTGGCGGAAGCCATTCCGGTCGTGACCGCCGAAGCGCCCGCCGAGCCGGCCCCGGTTGCTATCAGCGCCGCGCCAGCCGTGGCCGCCGAAGCTGCCATCGAGATCGCTGCCGAACCGCAGGTTGCCGCGCCCGTCGCAGCACCGGTGGCGGAAGCGAAGCCGGTTGCACCTGAGCCTGCTGTTGCCGTGGCCGACGCTGTACCGGCCGTAACCGAGCCGGCTCCAGCTGCCGAGTACGCCTTCGAGCAGAAGCCTGCCGAAGCCGCGCCGGCCGCAGTTGCCGCACCGGCGCCTGCACCAGCACCTGCCCCGGCGCCAGCTCCGATTCCGGCCCCGGCCGCGCCAATCGCAGTGGCACCTGTTGCGTCTGCTCCGGCAGCCCAGCAGGACATGCAATCCGTCCTGGCCGCAGCCGGCCTGACGATGGCCGCGACCGACCCAGCCAAGCTGAAGGCCGCGCAGGAAGCCGCCGCCGCGATCCCGGCGCCGGTGCGCGTACCGCGCCAGCGCAAGCCGCAGCCGCCGGTATCGGACGAGCCACTGGTCCAGGTGAACACCCGCCGCTAAGGCATGGTGATTGCTAACTAAAAAAGGGAAGCCTGGTGCTTCCCTTTTTTTCGCCCAAGGAAAGCGAATTCATGTCGCAAAACCTGCCTGACCCCACATCGCCGTCGTTGCGGGAAGCGTTCTGGTACTGGCTGAAGCTGGGTTTTGTCAGCTTTGGCGGCCCGGCGGGACAGATCGCGATGATGCATGCCGAGCTGGTCGAACGGCGGCGCTGGATTTCGGAGCACCGCTTCCTGCACGCGCTCAACTATTGCATGCTGCTGCCCGGCCCGGAGGCGACCCAGCTGGCGGTCTACATCGGCTGGCTGATGCACCGGACGCGCGGCGGCATCATTGCCGGCACGCTGTTCGTGCTGCCTTCGCTGCTGATCCTGATGGCCTTGTCCTATATTTACATGGCCTTCGGCAGCCTGCCGGCCGTGGCCGGTGTGCTGTACGGTATGAAGCCTGCCGTGGTCGCGATCGTACTGGCCGCGGCCTGGCGCATCGGCAGCCGCACGCTGCGCAATGGCGTGCTGATGGCCATCGCGGCGGCCGCTTTTGTCGCGATCAGTATTCTCCAGCTGCCGTTCCCCGCCATCGTGGCGGGCGCGGCAGTCATTGGCTGGCTGGGCGGACGGACGGCGCCGGACAAGTTCCAGGCCGGCGGCGGCCACGCGGCCAGGGAAGCCCGCTACGGCCCGGCCGTTATCGACGACCATACGCCCACGCCGGATCACGCCCGCTTCAGCTGGGTCCGCCTGGCGCGCAATGTCGGCGGCGGGGTGGGCCTGATGCTTGGCGCCTGGATGCTGATCGCCTGGCTCACCGGCGCCGGACGGCCGCTGGCCCAGATGGGCTGGTTCTTCACCAAGGCGGCCATGCTGACCTTCGGCGGCGCCTATGCGGTGTTGCCTTACGTCTACCAGGGCGCCGTCGAGACTTTCCACTGGCTGACGCCGGCCCAGATGATCGACGGCCTGGCCCTTGGCGAAACCACGCCCGGCCCGCTGATCATGATCGTGGCCTTCGTCGGCTTCGTCGGCGGCTGGACGCATGAAGTCTTCGGCGCCAGCCACCTGCTGGCCGCGGGGATTGCCGGCGCGGCGGTCACCGCCTGGTTCACCTTCCTGCCCTCCTTCATTTTCATCCTGGCCGGGGGCCCGGTGGTGGAAGCCACGCGCGGCAACATCCGCATGACCGCTCCCCTGACCGCCATCTCGGCCGCCGTGGTCGGCGTGATCTGCAGCTTGGCCGTGTTCTTCGGCCGCCACGTGTTCATCACGCCTGCCGGGGTGGACTGGCTCAGCGCCGCCATCGCCGCCGCAGCCTGCATCGCGCTGTTCCGTTTCAAGGCCGGGGCCATCAAGGTATTACTGGCATG
>DASWYX010000129.1:0-1582 GCA_036404755.1 Pseudoduganella sp. | reverse complement strand
GTAGATGCGGTCGATGCTTGCGACGCCTGCCGCGGTAGCAAGCAGCACCTGGAAGAACACGCCGACGGCAATGTTCGCCCATTTCGATTCCTCGCCAATGCCGAATACCAGCATCAGCAGCGGCAGGATGGCGACCTTCGGAATCGGGAAGATGGCGCCCACCACCGGCTGGATGGCTGCACGCACCAGCGGCACCAGGCCCATTACGGCGCCCAGCGCAACGGCGGGGATGGCGCCAATCAGGAAGCCGATCGATGCGCGGGAAAGGCTGACCAGTATGTGATGCGGCAAGCTGTTGTCCCAGTCGGACTGGAAGCACAAGGCGTAGAAGGTGTCGACAATGGACGACGGGGCCGGGAAGAAGCGGGCGTCCAACACGCCGCCACGGACCATGAGTTCCCACGCCAGCAGCATGGCCAGTGGCGCCAGCAAGGCGGTCAGGCGCTCCGCGGCACGTTTGCCAAAGCGCGGCGCGGCCGCCGGCACTGCGGCCCTGGTTTCGATATGCGGCGCCAGTGACGCCAGGGAGATGCGATTCATGGGGCCTCCGTCTGTTCGCGGCTGTTGACGACTTCTTCGCGCAATTCATGCCACAGGCGCGCGCTGAGCGCTCCGTAGCCTTCACTGGCGCGCACTTCATATGCGCCGCGCGGCCGCGCCAGGGTGACGCCAATGTCGGCTTTGATGGTGCCGGGGCGGGCCGTCATCACCAGCGCCCGGTCACTCAGCACCAGGGCCTCGTCGATGGAGTGGGTGATGAACAGCACCGTCTTCTTCGCTTCTTCCCAGATGCGCAGCAACTCTTCCTGCAGAATTGCCTTGTTCTGTTCATCGAGCGCGGCAAACGGTTCGTCCATCAGCAGGATTTCCGGATCGTTGGCGAAGGCGCGCGCGATCGACACGCGCTGCTTCATGCCGCCCGATAGCTGGTGCGGGTAGGCGTTGCGGAAGGCGGTCAGGCCAACCTTGTCGATATAGTGCTGCGCGGCGTCGCGCCGTTCCGCGCGCGCGACACCGCGCATGCGCAGGCCGTACTCCACATTGCGTTCGACCGTCATCCACGGGAACACCGACTGTTCCTGAAACACCATCGAATGCAGCGGTTTGCTGCGGTCGAAGTGCGCCAGATGCAGTTCGCCGCTGCTGTGCGTCTCCAGCCCGGCGACAATGCGCAGCAGCGTGCTCTTGCCGCAACCGGAAGGCCCGACCAGACAGCAGAACTGGCCGCGTGCGACCTGCAAGTTGACGTCGTGTAGCGCGATGATCGGACCGTTGGCGCCGGCATACTGCTTGCCCAGTCCGGTGATGGCAATCTGCGCCGGCACACCTGCCGCCAGCGCATTCTCGGCAGCCAGTGCGAGACTGTGGGTCATGTTCATATTGCGTGACTCCTGAAATAGCCTCATGAAGGGGCATGGGCGGGGAATGGCCCCGCCTTGCCCGTCGTCTTACACGTGCGCTGCCAGCCAGTCGCAGATCAGGCTGAGCGCCGGCTCCGGACGGTCCAATTGCACATGGGCCGCGCCGCCTTCCTCCTTGGTAAAGACGCGCAGCTCTTTGTTCTTCGTGCCAATTGCCTCAT
>DASWYX010000128.1:0-3251 GCA_036404755.1 Pseudoduganella sp. | reverse complement strand
GCGCAATCGTGCTGCTGATGAATGAACGCGAGGAGTGGGAGCTGCCGGGCGGGCGCATCGAGATTGGCGAATCGTCGGCCGAATGCCTGGCGCGCGAAATCCGCGAAGAGCTTAGCCTCGACGTGGCCGTTGGCGCGCCGCTGGACAGCTACCTGTTCGAAGTCATCCCCGGCAAACACGTCTTCATCGCCACGTACGCCTGCACGCTGCAGGGCGACTTCAACGCGTCCATCAGCCACGAACACAAGCGCCTTGGCCTGTTCCGGCCCGATGCGCTGCCCGAGCGCCTCCCGCCCGGCTACCGCGCCTCCATCGCCGCGTGGCGCGCGCACGGGGGCGCGCGATGACGGGCGGCCGGCTGTCGCGCCATTTGCGCGCCGGCGCCTACAACAACGCCTGGGCCAACCACCGCCTGCTGCGCGCCTGCGCCCAGCTCTCGCAACACGACTTCGGGGCACAGCGCACCGGCTTCTTCCCATCCATCAAGGCCACGCTGAACCACATCCTCACCGTCGACTGGTTCTACATCGACGCCCTGGAGCGCAACTTGCGCGGCGAGCCGCCGCATCCGGACTACCAAAGCTTCTTCCGCCCCGAACAGCCTTACGCGGTTGCCGACGAACTGTGGCAGGCGCAGCGCGAATCCGACCAGCGCCTGATCGCCTACGCCAGCGCGCTCACCGAAGATATGCTCGACGAAATCGTCGTCATCCAGCGTATCGGCCACGAGCAGCGCGATACGCGCGAACGCCTGCTGGCCCACGTTTACCAGCACCAAATCCACCACCGTGGGCAAGTGCACAATATGCTGTCCGCCACCCCCGTCGCCCCGCCGCAGCTGGACGAGTTCTATGCCGCCGGCGAAGCGCCCCTGCGCGCGCAGGACTTCGCCGAACTTGACTGGACCGAACAACTCATATGGGGAGCAGACAATGGGCGCTAAAACCTGGCTGATCATGTACGCCGACGGCGATCCAATAGAAATCCTGCGCTCCCGTCCACCGATCGACCGAACCGCCAGCGCCGCCGTCGCCGCCCAGCTTTTCCCCGCCGACCGCTTCACGGAAGCACCGGACGGCAGCCTGGCCTTCGCCTGCCCGCCCGACAACACGCTGATGGTAGCCTGCTTCCCCGGCCTGACCATCGTCGCCGATGGCTCGCTCGGCATCGATTACCCATCCCACCTGGACCGCCGCTTCATCGAGCACGGGGCCGGCCGCAAGACCTACCTGCACTGCATGCACAGCGTGGTGGACTGGTTCGCGTTTGCGGTGTGGGAAGAGGGTCAGCTACAGCGGGCGTTAAGCGTGTCGCCCGATAGCGGCATCATGGAAGACAAAGGCGAGCGCCTGCCGTTCGAAGCGCCATACTGGGCCGCCCAGCGCCCGGCAGTGGACCCGGAAGAGGATCCTGACGACTACCCGCTGCCGTTCCATCCGCTGGAAATGGGCGAGGATGCGCTGAAGGCGCTGTTCGGCTACAACCTGGAAGGCGAGATCGACCCGACGCAGGTCGATCCGCAAACAATCCCGATGATGGTATTCGCCCGCAAGAAGGCGTGGTGGAAGCTGTGGTAGCGCAGGTTTAGGCCAGCACGCTGCCGTCCAGCGCGTGGCGCGTGATCGCGCCATCGTCGGCAATGGCGATCCAGCCGCCGCGCGGTGGCGTCGACTCGGGCTCCCAATCGGGCAGCACGTAACGGCGCTTGCCGTCCACCACATGCAGGGCAGGGCGGTGCGTATGGCCGTGGATCATGACCGAAGTGCCGGTCTGCGCGAAGACATCGGCGATGGCCGCCGGCGTCACATCCATGATTTCGTAGGATTTTCCGGCATGGCCTTCCTTGCTCTTCTCGCGCAGCCCCGCAATGATCTGTTTGCGCTGGGCTAAAGGCATGGACAGGAATTGCTGCTGCCACGCAGGCTGGCGCACTTGCGCGCGGAATTCCATGTACTTCACATCGGCCGTGCATTGGGCGTCGCCATGCAGCAGCGCGATGCGCTGGCCGCCCGCTTCGATCACCCAGGTTTCGGGCAGCAGGGTCAGGCCGCACGCATCGGCAAAGCCGGAACCGACCAGGAAATCGCGGTTGCCCGCGATCCAGAACACCTGCACGCCCGCGTCGCTCACGCGGCGCAAGGCCGCCACGACCTGCTGATGGAAGGGCGCCGACAGATCGTCGTCGCCCGCCCAGTACTCGAACAGATCGCCCAGCAAGTAAAGCTGCTGCGCCTTCAGCGCGCGTTCGTCGAGGAAGCGCAGGAACGCTTCCGTCAACGCGGCACGCTCCGGCTGCAGGTGCAGGTCGGAGATAAGGAGAATCAAGATTTAAGCAGCTTCGATCTTCTCGATGATGACGTCTTCCGCCGGCACGTCGGCGAACATGCCGGAGCGGGTGGTCTTCACCTTGCGGATTTCATCGACCACTTCGGTGCCTTCGGTGACTTTGCCGAACACGGCGTAGCCCCAGCCGTCCTGGCCCGGGTAGTCGAGGAAGGAGTTGTTCTTCACGTTGATGAAGAACTGGGCGGACGCCGAGTGCGGCGCCGAGGTACGGGCCATGGCCAGGGTGTAAGGCTCGTTCTTCAGGCCGTTCTTTGCTTCGTTTTCCACGGTCTGGTCGGTCGGCTTCTGCTTCATGCCCGGCTCGAAACCGCCGCCCTGGATCATGAAGCCGTCGATCACGCGGTGGAAGATGGTGTTGTTGTAGTGGCCTGCGTTCACATAGTGCAGGAAGTTCTCGACGGTCTTCGGCGCTTTTTCGGCGTCCAGTTCCGCGACGATCTTGCCTTTGTTGGTGGTGATGGTGATGGTGGTCATGTTCTTCTTCCTTAAATTCGAGGGCCGGGAGTGTACCCCAGCCGATGGCAAAACGCTATTTTACCGCCTCAGGCGTTGGGGCGGGCGGCGTTGGCTCGGCCGGCGGCTGCGCCGGCTCGGCTGGCGCAGGTTGTGGCTGCGCCTGAGGCTCGGGCGCCGGCGGGGCTGCCGGCGTTTCCGGCGGCGGCACAGTGCGCGTCTTCAGCACCGTGACCGATTTCACCACGATCGGCGTCACCGGCAGGTTCTGGAAGTTCGGCTTATCGTCCACCAGCACGGCCTTGATCTTGTCGACCGTCTCCTTGCCCTGGATCACGCGGCCGAACACGGCATAGCCCTTGCCATCCGGCAGCGGGAAATCGAGGCCGATATTGTCGGCCACATTGATGAACCACTGCGACTGGCCGGAATTCGGATCGTCATGGCGCGCC
>DASWYX010000127.1:0-26312 GCA_036404755.1 Pseudoduganella sp. | reverse complement strand
GGCGCAGTTCGTGGGTGACCGAGGCCACGTCGAAGAAGCCATACTGATACAGGCCTCCGTGCATGCCGGTGGGCTGGCCGTTCGGCAGCAGCAGGAAAGGCAGGATATCGACATCGGTATTGTCGTTGTCCTGGTAATCGTCCATATGGTCTTTGTCATAGGACGAGATCATGCTCAGCGTGTGGCCGCTCTCGAAGCCCCAGTCGGCCTTGATGCCGGTGCCGGCGTCGTGGAATTTGCCGCCGGTCGGATAGTCATTGCGCACGGAGCGGTTGCCCGGTGCGATATTGATCCCGGCCAGCACCAGCGAAGCGGGAAGCTGTGGCGCATTGCGGTAGATCGCGCCGGGCGACATCGCCGTATAAGCCGTCGAGCAGCAGAATTTTTCCGTGCGGTTGTAGTGGGGCGTCATGGTCAGCGTGAGCTGGTCCAGCGGACGCCATTCCAGCTTGCCGCTGACGTTGTCGCCCTTGCTGCCATTCAGTTTGCCGCCGGTGGTCAGGTCATTCAGCGTGCCGCCGTAACTGGTCTTGCTGGCGGCAAGACGCATGCGCAGCGTGTCGGACACCGCGCCGGAGATGCTGAAGCCCCCGCGCCATTCATCGTCATTCGTCGCGTAGGCGTAGGCGGTGGCCTTCATCGGACCGCCAATCGGCTTGGTCGTGATATTCAGCGCGCCGGCAATCGAGCTTTTACCATACAGCGTGCTTTGCGGGCCTTTCAGCACTTCGATGCGGTAGACGTCGGCCAGGTCGCGGAAGGCATTGGCCTGCATCCCCAGCGGCACATCGTCCACGATCACGGCCACGTCGGCTTCCACGCCGATGCCCAGCGAGAAGGTGCCGATGCCGCGCATATTGATGCTGAAATTGCCGGGCTGCGTGCCGTAGGACAGGGTCAGCGCGGGCGACAGCGAGGGCACGTCTTCCAGGTCGCGCACGTTATTGCGCTGCAGGGCGGCGTCGTCCAGTACGGTGATCGAGGCTGGTACATCCTGCAGGTTCTGGGCGCGCTTGTTGGCGGTAACGACGACGGTTTCCAGCTTCGTGTCGTCGGCATGCGAGGGCAGGGCGAGCGTGAGGAATGCCAGCGCAAGAGCGGCCGGCAAGGGGCGAAGGGTGGGGCAGGGGCGCATGTGTAGTCTCCGTTTTTTGTGATTGGTAACGTTTCCAATTTCGGTTTTAAAAAAGGCCGGAGGTGATCCGCCGGCCTGCTTGCTGCTATTTGCTGATGCTGATCTTCAGCGGCTGCTGCAGGCGCTGGGCATAGGAACGCACATAGGATTGCCATGCCGCGCCGTCCGCAAAGTCGCCGCTTTTGCTCCAGCCGGCGCCCAGGTAATAGACGAATGGCTTGCCCGGCTGTGCGCTGCCCAGCGTGAGCTGCTGGCCTTCGGCTTCGGCAAGGCCGGTGGCGCCGGAGGGCAGGATCACGGCGCAGCCGGTGTTGCCGTCTTCGCCATGCGCGGGTTCCCAGTAGCTGCTCCAGCCCTGTGCCGCATCGCTGGCGTAGCTGCCTTCGCCATCGCGCTTGACGATGCCGACACCGACCGTCAGCGGCGCCTTGCCGGTAAAGCGGCTTTCGACGCGCGTCATGTTCGAGCCGGCGTCGATGGAGAAGCGCTTCACTTCCGATACCTGGCGCCCCTGGCCCGCATCCCAGCCGGCAAAGCGCAGCTCGAATACGGAGCGCAGCGGGCCGTCCGCCAATACCTTCCAGCCTGTGAAGTTGGAGGAGTTGTGCAGCTTGCCGTCCGAGTAAATGGTGGTGCCGCCGCAGCCGCGCGCAGGGCCGACCTTGTAGTAGTCCAGGCCCTCGCCATTGTCCTTGTGATAGTCGCCGCTGCGGTACCACTTGTCGACCACGGGATAGCGTACGCGCTTGACCCACACGTCCACGCCGCTGCTGACCAGTTGCTCCTTCGGGTCCTTGATGATGGCCGGACCGTACACGCGGTGCGCTATTCGGTCGCTCTCCCAGGCGAAATCGTCCAGGCGCTCAGGCACGAAGCGGGCGTGGGTTTTCACGTCCGGCGGTGGGATGGCCGCAAGCCGCGCCGGCGGCAACAGGAGATAGCGGCGCGAGTCGTGCGCAGGAACGTTCACGCTGAAGAGAAGGTTGGAGCCGATCTGCTGTGACGTCAGCACGGCGGAAGTGGCAGCGTCCATCACCACCGGCTTCGCGCCGCGGCCCAGCGCAACCTCCGCCAGCTCGTCGCCGCGCAGAACATCGCTGTCGTTACGCACCGTGACCACGCGCGGCTTTGCGCCGTCCAGCACCGCCATGCGGTACATCTCGCTGCCCGCCAGCAGGAATGCGCCTACGCCATAGACTTCGGTCAGCTCATTGTCGAAGATCTTTGGGGCTGCGCCGATAGGCTGCACGTGGGTCAGCTTGCCGTCCGCATTCACATTCGCCACCAGCGCCTGCCAGGCCTTGTGCACGGCCGGGCCGTAGCGCTTCGCATCCAGCATGCCCTGGTTGATGCCCCAGGCCAGCGCATAGGTGTACAGGCCGGAACCGCTGGACTCCTTCATCGGATAGCTGGCCGGGTCGAGCAGGCTGGCGCGCCACAGGCCGTCGTCCTGCTGCAGAGAGAGGATCTTCTCCGCCATCTCGCGGTACTGCTGCTCGAAGCGCGGGCGCTCGGGATGGTTCGCCGGCAGGTATTGCAGCATGCGCACCAGGCCACCCATCACCCAGCCATTGCCTCGGCTCCAGAACACCTTTTTGCCATTGGCTTCGCGCTTGGCGAAGTAGGTGGAGTCGCGGTAGTAAAGGTGTTCTTCCTTGTCGTACAGGTAGTCCGAGGTCACCCACCATTCGCTGACGGCGAAATCAAGGTAGCGCTGGTCGCCGGTCGAGGCCCACAGGCGCAGCCAGGAGGGCGGTCCCATATACAGCGCGTCGCACCACGACCAGCGGTCCTGGTTGCCCTTGACGGTGAAGTCCAGCGTGCCGTTGCGGCGGTTGGCGAGGATATCGTCCATATGCGCCCGCATCGGTGCGATCATCTTCGGTTCGCGCAGATCCAGGTAAAGCTCGGCGTAGGTCTGGCCGACGATATGATCGTCCGCGTGGTAATGATTGGGGCCGAGCTTCCAGCCATTCTTTTCGCCCATTTGCACCATCGCGTCGCGGTATTTGCGGTCGCCGGAAATGCCGACGAGGGCCATCATGCCGTTGTACCCTACGGCTTGGGTCCAGTCGTCCGGCCGGTGCTTGCTGGGATTGGCCAGCTGCCAGTCGGCCACGCGCTCCATCACGGAGAGCGCGGCCTTTGGCGCTTCGGCGGAAGCCTGCTGCGTGGCGGAGGTAACGCCCGCGGCATGCGCTGCATGGGAAGGAAGCATTACGGACAGTGCCGCGAGCACGGCGGCGCGCAGCAGCACGGGATGATGGCCCATCGTTTGGTGTCTCCAGTTATAGTTAAACGTTTTACTAAAGTTAGCATTAAAATCCGCGGCGAGTCAACATATGCCGCTTTACGTCTATGGTCAAATAAATTACCATCCGTTAAACGTTTTCCGAGCGAAAGGTGGTGCACATGCGTTGTTTCCCCCTGAAGTCCCTGCTGCTGGCGGCTGTTTTCATCTGCGGCAGCGCGTCCGCCGACCCGGCGCTGCATAACATCTACGGCCGCCAGCACCAGTTGCTGGATGGGCGCTGGAGCTATATCGTGGACCCGTATGAAACGGGCTACTACAACTATCGGCGCCAGCCCTACGACCAGCTGGAAGGAGGCAGCGGCGGTTTCTACGACGACCGCAAGCCGAAGGACAAAGGGGACATCGTTGAATACAGCTTCGACGGCTCGCCCACCATGGCCATTCCGGGCGACTGGAATTCGCAGGACCCGAAGCTGGAAAACTATGAAGGCACGGTGTGGATGCGCCAGCAGTTCAACGCCGCGCCGAAGGAAGGCAGGCGCTACTTCCTTTACTTCGGCGCCGTCAATTACGAGGCGCATGTCTACCTGAATGGCAGGAAGCTGGGCAGCCACAAGGGCGGCTTCACGCCTTTCCAGTTCGACGTGACGGGCAAGCTGAAGGCGGGCCAGAATACGGTGATCGTCAAGGCCGATAACACGCGCCACCAGGACGACATTCCGACCGTCAGCACGGACTGGTGGAATTATGGCGGCATCACCCGCGACGTACTGCTGGCCGAGGTGCCGGAAACGCATATCGCCGATTATCAAATCCAGCTGGCGAAAGGCGATATGCGCCGCATCGAGGGCTTCGTGCAGGTGGATGGGCCGCAGCGCGCGCAGGAGGTCACGGTGTCCATTCCCGAAGCGGGCATCAGGACGACCGTGCGCACCGGCGCCGATGGCCGCGCTGCGATCAGTATTCCGCTCGCCGGCCGGCAGCTGCGCTACTGGTCGCCCGAAGATCCGAAGCTTTACGGCGTAACGCTGGCCGCGGCGGGCGATCGCGTGGAGGACCGCATCGGTTTCCGCACCATCGTCACGAAAGGGCAGGATATCCTGCTGAACGGGAAGTCGGTCTTCCTGCGCGGCGTGTCGGTGCATGACGAGAACCCACTGATTCCGGGCCGCCTGCGCGGCACGGGCGATATGCGCATGCTGCTGCAGTGGGCCAAGGAGATGAACTGCAACTACGTGCGCCTGGCGCACTATCCGCACAGCGAGGAGATGACGCGCCTTGCCGATGAAATGGGCCTGCTGGTATGGGCCGAGGTGCCGGTCTACTGGACCATCTCCTGGCAGAACCCGGCCGTGTTCGACAACGCGAAGCAGCAGTTGACGGACATGATCGTGCGCGACCGCAACCGCGCCAGCGTGGTGATCTGGTCCATTGGCAATGAGACGCCGGTGAGCCCGGTGCGTACGGACTTCATGGGCCGCCTGGCCGATACCGTTCGCGCGCTGGACACCACCCGTCTCGTCGGCGCCGCACTGGAGGTGCACCGCAAGGGCGCCGAAATCACGCTGGAGGATCCGCTGGCGGATAAGCTGGACCTGGTCAGCTTCAACGAATATGCAGGCTGGTACTGGGCCAGTAATGCGGACATGCTGAATTACCGCTTCAATATCGTCGCCAACAAGCCGGTGCTGATCACGGAATTCGGCGCGGATGCGCTGGGCGGCTATCACGGCGATTCGGATACGCGCTGGAGCGAGGAATACCAGGACCAGCTCTATCGCAACCAGTTCAAGATGCTGGACGCGATTCCGGGCTTGCGCGGAATGACGCCGTGGGTGCTCGTCGATTTCCGTTCGCCGCGCCGTCCGCATCCATATTTCCAGGACTTCTGGAACCGCAAGGGCCTGTTGACCCAGAGCGGCAAGAAGAAGATGGCCTTCCATACGCTGAAGGCTTACTACGACAAGAAACAGCAACAATACAAATGAAGACTTCTCCTTACGTTGCCGTGGTCCGCGCCGCGGCGGGCTTGCTGCTGGCCGCACCGTTCCTGGCGTCCGCGCAGGATGCGCGAATCGAGCGCAAGGTTGCGGCCTTGCTGAAGCAGATGACGCTGGCCGAGAAGGTGGGCCAGCTGCACCAGCTGTCCGGCCGCGAGTTCACCGGCCCGACCAGCAGCAATTATGCGGACAAGCTGGCCGATATCCGCGCTGGGAGCGTTGGCTCGATGCTGAACGTGAAGGGCGTGGCGGATACGCGCGAGATCCAGGCGCTGGCCTTGCAGTCGCGCCTGAAGATCCCATTGCTGTTCGGGCTGGACGTGATCCATGGCTACCGGACGGTGTTTCCGGTTCCGCTGGGCGAGTCTGCGTCCTGGGATATGGACGCGATCCGGCAATCTGCCCATATCGCGGCGCGCGAGGCTGCGGCTTCTGGTATCCACTGGACTTTCGCGCCAATGGTGGATGTGTCGCGCGATCCGCGCTGGGGCAGGGTGATGGAGGGGGCGGGCGAGGATACTTATCTCGGTTCGCAGATTGCGCGTGCGCGGGTGCTGGGCTTCCAGGGCGCGAAGCTGGGCGGCACCGATGCAGTGATGGCGACGGCGAAGCACTTCGCGGCTTATGGCGCGGCGATCGCCGGGCGGGATTACAACGCGGTCGACATGAGCGAGCACCAGCTGTTCGAGACTTATCTGCCGCCATTCAAGGCGGCGCTGGATGCGGGCGTGGCGACGTTCATGAATTCTTTCAATACGCTGAACGGCGTGCCGGCCACCGGCAGCGCGTGGCTGCAGCGCGATATCCTCAAAGGCTCGTGGGGCTTCCGCGGGTTCGTCGTTAGCGATTGGGGTTCGGTACGCGAAATGGTGCCGCATGGGTATGCTGCGGACTTGTCCGATGCGGCGGTGAAGGCGGTGACTGCGGGCAGCGATATGGATATGGAGGGCTATGCCTACTCGGCCCACCTGGAGCAGGTCGTCAAGGCGGGCAAGGTGAAAATGGCGACCGTGGACGAGGCGGTGGGGCGCGTGTTGTACAAGAAGTTCGAGCTGGGCTTATTTGACGACCCCTACAAATTTTCGGATGCGGCGCGCGAGAAGGCCGTGCTGGGGGATCCGTCGCATCGGGCGGCGGCGCTTGAGATGGCGCAGAAGTCGATCGTGCTGCTCAAGAATGGCCCGCGCCTGCAAGCCGGGACGGCGGACGCCAATGCCGGCCGGGAGCGGAACGCTAGCGCACCGGGTGACGCGGGAGTCGGCAGCGCTGCGGCGGGGCCGCTGCCGCTGGGGCGCGACCTGAAGCGGATTGCCGTCATCGGCCCACTGGCCGATTCGCAGCGCGACCTGGAAGGCGGCTGGGTGGTGCAGGGCGAGCGCGCGCCGGTGGTGAGCATCCTGGAAGGCATGCGCCGCCGCGCCGGCGCGACGGAAATTGTCCACGCCCAGGCCTGCGCGCCAGGCTGCGCCACATTGGACGCTGCCGCGCTGGAGCAGGCGGTGAAGGCTGCGCAGCAGTCGGACGTGGTCGTGCTGGCCGTCGGTGAAACCTGGGACATGAGCGGTGAGGCCAAGTCCCGTACCGACATCTCCTTGCCCGGCCAGCAGGAAAAGCTGTTCGCCGCGCTGAAAGCGACCGGCAAGCCGATCGTAGCCGTGCTGCTGGCCGGCCGTCCACTGGTCTTCAACGCGATTGCCGACCAGGCGGACGCCATCGTCTACGCCTGGTTCCCCGGCAGCGAAGGCGGTAACGCGGTGGCGAGCGTGCTGTTTGGCGACTACAACCCGTCGGGCAAGCTGCCGATCACTTTCCCGCGCAGCGTGGGCCAGATACCGCTGTCCTATGCGCAGTACCAGACCGGCCGTCCGGTCACGGACGAACACAATGTGGTCTACAAGTCCGCCTACATCGATTCGCCCAACACGCCGCGCTATGCTTTCGGACATGGCTTGAGCTACACCAGTTTTTCTTACACGGACCTGAAGCTGCAGCGCAGCGGCGCCGGGTTCACGCTGTCCTTCGAGCTGGCCAACACCGGCGCGCGCCCGGGCGAGGAAGTGGTTCAGCTCTATGTGCGCGACATGGTCGCTTCCCTCGTGCGTCCGCTGAAGGAGCTGAAAGGCTTTCAGAAAGTGCTGCTCAAGCCCGGCGAACATAAGCGCATCCAGTTCGCCATCGGGCCGGAACAGCTGGCGTTCTTCAACCGCCAGCTGAAATGGGGCGTCGAGCCAGGCGAATTCCGCCTCATGCTCGGCAGCGCATCCGACGACATCCGCCTCGAGGCCCCCCTAACCGTCCCATAACCCGCCACCCGCGATCCGTCGCGTGTGCGTTCGCGCGCGACGGCCGGGTGCGGCTGTACGCTGATCCGTCAAGGCGCGTAGGGCGTATCATTGATCCGCCGTGCCAGCGCGTCGTTGACGCCTGCGTGGGACGCGACGCCGGCGCGCCCTAATCCAGCCGATATTTCCCGCTAACCCTTGCCTCGGCCGGCATCGGCAACCCGCACAACTCCAGCACCGAGCGCTCGATCGTGCAGCTGATCGCCCCCAGCGCCAGGCTATTGGACGCGTGTCCGAAAGGATCGCCGATCTGCTGCGCAATCGCTTCCAGCGCAAACAGCGTATAAGCCACGAACACCGAAATCAGCGGCGTTGCCGCGCCGATGGCGTGCACGAGCCCAAATGGCAGCAGGAAGCAATAGGCATAGATCGTCCGATGCAGCAGCACGCCGTAAGGATAAGGAATCGGCGTGCTGGCGATACGCTCGCAGCCGCCCACCGACTCGGACAGGCAATTCAGCTGAGCGTCCAGCATCCACAAGGTCTGGGCGTCCGGCGCAGCATGGTGCACCGTGTGGCGCAGCTCATTCAGAACCGCGACAGGCCGGTAGGCATGCTGCGTCAGGTCCTCAACGGAGCCGGCAGGCAGCAAACGCTCCAGGTCCGGCCGGGGATCGCTCCCCCGCAACTGGTGGCGCAGCAGGTGGGCGAAAGCAATCACGCGGAAAGCGAAACCACGGTAATCGAGGCGATCAGCCGGCAGATAGGCCAGCGCTTGCGACGTCAGCGTGCGCGTCGCAATAAGCACGCGTCCCCATAGCTGGCGCGCCTCCAGGTAGCGCTGGTAGCTCGCATTATTGCGGAAGGCGAGGAAGATCGCGAGGCTCACGCCCAGCAGGGGAAAGGGCTCGGTGTCCAGCGGTATGCGCTCGCCGAACACCCGTCCGTCCCCCAGCAGGGCGACAAGGCTGATCACGAGGATCACGCCCAGCTGCGGCAGGATGGACGGCAACACCGAGCCATTCCACACCAGCAGCATGCGGAACCAGTTGCTTTGAGGACGAACGATCACGACAACTCCTTAGTGCTGGACTTGAACACGGCCACGGAACACATAGTACTGATACAGGTTGTAGCCGATCATGACCGGGAACACGAGGGCGATACCGCACAACATGAAGGTCATCGTTGCATTGTCGGACGCCGCCTCGGCCAGCGAAAGCTTGCCCGGCACGAGGTCCGGGAACAGGCTCACCGCGAGGCCCGTGAACGACGCCAGGAACAGGCCGATAGCGCCGCGGAAGGGGCCATGGCTGGAGCCGATGTGCAGCGCATACAGGATATAGGCGCCGGCAAAGGCGGCCAGCAATGCCAGTGGAATCAGGAAAGCCAGCACATTCGCCTGCATCCACCGTTCATGGCCGATTTCACTGTACAACATCGTGCCGGCGGACAGCAGAATGGCCGCAGCCACCGTCGCCATCAACGCGCCCACGGCCTGGCGGCGCGAGACTTCCACCAGGTCGCCATGCGCCTTCTTCACCAGGTAAGTGGCGCCCAGCAGCGCATAGCCGGCAATCACGCCCAGCGCGCACAGCGCCGTGAAGGAATTGGCCAGTGCGCCCGGCTGCAGGCCCGTGATGACTCTGCCCAGCACCACGCCCTGGCAGGCCGCGACGCCAAGGCTGCCCAGTCCAAACACGACATCCCAGCCGCGCTTGTTCGAGGCCGCATGGCGGAACTCGATCGCTGCGCCGCGCATGATCAGGGTGGCGATCAGCAGCATCACGGGCACATACAGCTGCTCCATCAGCATCGAGTAGGCAACCGGGAAAGCGCCGAACATGGCGCCGCCCAGGCACACGAGCCAGGTCTCGTTCGCGTCCCACACATGGCCGATGGACGCGTAGATCTGATCGCGGTCCTCTTCGCGCCGCGTGAAGAGGCTGAGAATGCCCACGCCGAGGTCGAAGCCGTCGGTAATCACATAAAACACCAGCATCAGGCCCATGAGGCCGAACCAGGCATTGGTCAGAATTTCATGCATGATGACTCCTTAGATGGCAGGCGGCTGTTGCGCCAGGTCGGGACCAGCGCGCAGCCACTTGCGCGCAAACGTGAAGAACGCGGCAAGCAGTACGGCGTAGAAGGCGATGAACATGGCGGAGCTGGAAAGCACCGCGCCCGAAGCGACCGAGGACGCAGCCTCGCTGGTGCGCAGCAGGCCGTACACCGACCAGGGCTGGCGACCCACTTCACGCACGATCCAGCCGCATTCCACGGCGATATAAGGCAGGGGAATTGCGAGCGTCCACGCCAGCAGCAGCTTGCGGCTGGAGAGCAGGGCGCTCAGCTGGCCGCGGGCGCGACGCACTGTCCAAGCGGTCCACAGCGCGAGCGCCGCAAACAGCACGCCGATGCCGGCCATCACGCGGAAGGCGTAGTACAGCAGCGGAATCGCGGGCGGCTGGTCCTGCAGCGGGATATCGCGCATGCCGGTAACCTTGCCATCCACCGTGTGCGTGGCGAGCATGCTCAGTGCATTCGGCACTTCGATCGACCAGTCATTGCGCTGCTCGGCCTTGTTTGGCCAGGCCAGCAGGGACCAGGAAGCGCCCTTGCCCGGAGCATTGGTTTCCCAATGGCCTTCGATCGCGGCGCCCTTGGCCGGCTGGGTTTCGAAAATTTGCGCGCCGGCGGAGTCGCCCACCAGCACCTGCAGCGGCGCCACCACGGCCAGCATGCCCAGCGCGATCTTGAAGGAGCGGGCGAAGAAGCCCATATTGCGGTGGCGGTAGAGATGCCATGCCGAGATGCCAGCCACTACGCACAGGCCGGTCTCCATGGCGGCCAGCCACATATGGGCCACGCCATGCGCCATGCCGGGATTGAAGATCGCGGCCAGGTAGTCCACCACGATCACGCGGCCGTTTTCGACGACCACGCCGGCCGGCGTCTGCATCCACGAGTTGGCGACCATGATCCAGAACGACGAAATGCTGGACCCGAGCGCCACCATCGCCGTCGCGAACAGGTGCACGCCGCGCGGCACCTTGCCCCAGCCCCACAGCATCACGCCGATGAAGCCCGCTTCCAGCATGAAGGCCATCGCGCCTTCGAAGCCGAGGATATTGCCGATGAAGGCGCCGGTGAACTTGGAGAAGGGCGCCCAGTTGGTGCCGAACTGGAATTCCATCGGAATGCCGCTGACCACGCCCACGGCGAAGTTCAGCACCAGCAGCTTGCTCCAGTAGCGCACGTGATGGTAGTAGACGACTTCGCCCTTGCGTATCCACAGCGCTTCCATCACGAGGATGAAGGCGGACAGGCTGATGGTCAGGATGGGCCACAGGATGTGGAAGATCGCCGTCAGCGCGAACTGTGCGCGCGACAGCAGCAGCGTAGTCTCATGCATGATCGCCTCCTTTGGCCGGGTGCAGCAGCACAGGGATGGATTTGGACGTAGGCGTGCCCGCGCCGACCGCCACGCTCGCCAGCGGCACCAGCGGATTGGTCTCCGGGTAGTAGGCGCCCACGCAGCCGCGCGGAATGTCGTATTCGACGAGCAGGAAGTTGTCCGCCCGGCGCTCCACGCCGTCGTCCCACACGCTGGTGATGTCGACGCGGTCGCCGGCCTCGAAGCCCAGCATCGCCAGATCTTCCTTGTTGATGAAGACCACGCGGCGCAGGCCGAACACGCCGCGGTAGCGGTCATCCAGGCCATAGATGGTGGTGTTGTACTGGTCGTGCGAACGCGTGGTCATCATGGTCAGCAGATTCTTGCCGTGGATGGCGCGGGCGCGGTGCACGGCCGTATCGCGGTCGACGGCATTGACCACGAATTGCGCCTTGGCGCTGTCCGTCACCCATTCGCGCTCGCGCGACGCCACTTTCAGGTGGAAGCCGCCGGGCTTGGACACACGCTCGTTATAGTCGTAGAAGTCGTCGAACACCTTCTCGATATCGTCGCGGATCAGCGCGTAGTCATTCACGCGCGACATCCAGTCGAATTTCTCACTACCAAGCGTGGCCTGCGCCATGCGCCCCACGATGGCGATTTCGGACAGCAGCTGCGGCGATGCCGGCTGGTTGATGCCGAAGGAAATGTGCACCATGCTCATCGAATCCTCGACGGTCACCCCTTGCGCCACGCCTTGTTGCAGGTCGATCTCGGTGCGGCCCAGCGTCGGCAGGATCAGCGCATCGCGGCCATGCACCAGGTGGCTGCGATTCAGCTTGGTCGAGATATGCACGGTGAGCTCGCACTGGCGCAGGCCTGCCCAGGTGAAGGGCGTATCCGGCGTGGCGCTCGAGAAGTTGCCGCCCAGGCCAACGAAGACCTTCACGCGGCCGTCGATCATGGCCTGGATGGTCGAGACCACATCGTAGCCATGATGGCGCGGCGGCTCGAAGCCGAAAACATGCTGCAGGCGGTCGAGGAAGGCTTGCGTAGGCTGCTCTTCGATGCCCACGGTGCGGTCGCCCTGCACATTGGAGTGGCCGCGCACGGGGCACAGTCCCGCGCCGGGGCGGCCGATATTCCCGCGCATCATCATCAGGTTGGACAGCATCTGGATCGTCGCCAGCGAATTCTTGTGCTGGGTCAGGCCCATGCCCCAGCAGGCGATCACGCGCTCGCTGCTGACGTAGAGGCGGGTCAGGCGCTCGATCTGCTCGCGCTCCACGCCCGATTCCTCCAGCAGGACATGCCAGCTTTCGTCGCGCAGGTCGCGCGCGAATTCGTGGAAGCCGATGGTGTGGCTGGCGATGAAATCCGTGTCCAGCACGCGCGGGCGGTTGGCCGCCACGGCTTCGTCATCCAGTTCCACCACGCGCTTCGCGACGGCCTTGATCAGTGCGAAGTCGCCGCTCAGTTTCGGCTGCACGAACATGGAACTGATGCGGGTGGCGCCATTGGTCATCATTTCGAGGGGGCTTTGCGGGTCCTGGAAGCGTTCCAGGCCGCGCTCCTTCAGCGGATTGATGGACACGATCGACGTGCCACGCTTGGCGCATTCGCGCAGCTCGCCCATCATGCGCGGGTGATTGGTGGCCGGGTTCTGGCCGAAGATCATGATGGTGTCCGCCAGTTCGAAATCATCCAGCGTCACGGTGCCCTTGCCGATGCCCACCGTGCCGGGCAGGCCGCGGCTGGTGGCCTCGTGGCACATATTCGAGCAATCCGGGAAGTTGTTGGTGCCATACATGCGCACGAAGAGCTGGTACAGGAAGGCTGCTTCATTGCTGGCGCGGCCCGACGTATAGAACGCAGCCTGGTTCGGGTCGTCCAGCGCGTTCAGGTGACGCGCGACGAGCGCGAAGGCTTCATCCCATGCGATGGGCACGTATTTGTCGCTGCTGCTGTCGTACACCATCGGATCGGTCAGGCGGCCGTGCTGCTCCAGTTCATAATCGGTTTGCTGCATCAGTTCCGTTACTGTGTGCTTGGCGAAGAACTCCGGGCGCACGCGCTTGCTGGTGGCTTCGGCTGCCACGGCCTTCACGCCGTTCTCGCAGAACTCGAAGGTGGAAGCATGGTGGCGGTCGGGCCATGCGCAGCCGGGGCAGTCAAAGCCGTCCGGCTGGTTCTGCGACAGCAGGGTGTTCAGGTTGCCGGCGCTGACGCGTTCGCGGTACAGATTGAGGGCCACATATTTCAGCGCGCCCCAGCCGCCGGCGGCATTGTGGTAAGGGGCGACGTAGCCCTCGTTTTCTTTGTAAGCCATTTGATTCGACTCCTTTCGCTAGGTGTCGCCAGTGTCCCTCCTGGGGGTGTTTCGCGGCGTGTACAGAATTGCGCGCGCCTGGGGAATACAGTGGTAGCCATCGGCCGGGAACTGTACTGCTGCGTTATACTGATTTTCATGAACCTGTATGAAACCCTAGCTGCCGACATTGAAGGCCAGGTCGCACGCGGTGTGCTGCTGGAAGGCGAGAAGCTGCCCTCCGTGCGGCAGACCAGCCAGCGCCGCAGCCTTAGCATCAGCACCGTGCTGCGCGCCTACTCGCTGCTGGAGAGCCGCGGCGTGATCGAGAGCCGCCCGCAATCGGGCTTCTTCGTGCGCGCCAGGCCGAAGGCGCCGCCGCGCCAGGCGGAAGCGCCGAAAGCGCTGGTGCTGTCTTCCGAAGTGGACGTGAGCCGCCTTGTGCTTTCCACGCTGCGCACCATCCGCACGCAGAACGCCGTCCCCCTTGGCTCGCCATATCCGGACCCCGCGCCTTTTCCCTGGACGCGCATCAGCCAGTACGCGAACGCCATCGCGCGCCGCAACCAGCACTGGTCCGTGATGGATGACCTGCCGCCGGGGAATCCGCAACTGATCCGCCAGATCGCGCGGCGCCACCTGGAAAACGGCCTGGCCATCGACCCGTCCGAAATCATCGTGACAGTGGGCGCCACGGAAGCCATCAATCTGTGCCTGCAGGCCGTGGCCAAGCCGGGCGACACCATCGTGGTCGAGTCGCCAACGTTTTATGCGATGCTGCACGCGATCGAGCGCATGGGCATGCGCGCGCTGGAAGCGCCGACCGATCCGAACGAGGGCATTAACATCGAAGCGCTGCGCAGCATTCTTTCCCAGCAGCGCGTGGCGGCCTGCATGGTCATGCCGAACTTCCAGAATCCGCTGGGATTCCTGATGCCGGACGCGCGCAAGCGCGAGCTGGTGGAGCTGCTGTCCCAGCACGACATTCCCGTCATCGAGAACGGTGTGTATGACGAGCTGTATTACGGCGAAAGCCATCCGGTTTCGCTGAAGGCCTACGATACCAAGGGCCTGGTGCTGTACTGCTCTTCGTTCTCCAAGAGCCTGACCGCCAACTACCGCATCGGCTGGGCGCTGCCCGGCCGCTACACGGCGCAGGTGGAAAAGCTGAAGTTCCTCAACACGCTGACCACGCCTTCCTTGCCGCAGCTGGCCATCGCCGACTACCTGCAGCACGACGGTTACGACCGCCACCTGCGCCAGGTGCGCAAGGGCTATGCGCAGCGGGCGCGCATGATGGCGGCCGCCGTGCTGCGCTTCTTCCCGGAAGGGACGCGCGTCTCCGATCCGCAGGGCGGGTACGTGCTGTGGGTCGAGCTGCCGGCCGGCGTGGACGCCATGCAGCTTTACGCGAAGGCGCTGGAACGCAAGATTACGGTCGGTCCCGGCCATATGTTTTCGGCGCGCGGCAGCTATACGAATTACATCCGGCTCAACTACAGCTATCCCTGGTCGAAGGAGATCGAGGATGCCTTGCGCACGCTGGGGCGCGTGATTGGAGAACTGCTATGAACGAAGACGCCCTGATGGCGCTGACGGAGCTGCTGGTGAAGCTGGCGGAGCTGGAAGTGGAGCGACCCTGTACGCTGGCGCGGCTGTCCAAGCAGTCGGGAAGGCCGATGAGCGTGCTGCTGCGGGAACTGGCGGCGCTGGAGGAGATGGGACTGGTGGAACGGGATCTGAAGGCGTCGACGGTGCGCCTGAGCGCCGAGGGACGCAGCTTCTGTGCGGCCCTGGCGCGGGAGTAGGGCGGTTCAGCCGCCGGTGACGGGTGGGAAGAAGGCGACTTCGCAGTCGCCGGTGAGCTCGAATTCAGGCCCGCACATGCGGTAATCGACGGACACGCGCAGCAGGCGTTGCGACGCAAACGCCTCGGCCAGCGCGGGACTGCGTCCGGCCAGGCGTTCCTGCAACTGCGCCACGCTCACGCGCGGCTCGGCAATTTCAATCTGGTCCGTGCTCATTCCAGCCTGCTCGCGCAAGCCGGCAAAGTAACGGATTCGTACTAGCATTCAACCTCCTACCAAAGACATGCGCACAACCCGGTGCGCGCGGGCGGCTGGGCCGCGCAATTCGGAATAACGGTCGCCGCGCGCCTGCCACAGCGCGCGCACGCGCTCGGCCAGCGCCGCTTCCTGGCCTGCGCCCAGCCATGGGCGCAGGTCCGTGCCTTCGATGGCGAACAGGCACAGATAAATCTTGCCGTCCGCGGCCACGCGGGCGCGCGTGCAATCGCCGCAGAAGGGGTGGGACATGCTGGCGATGAAACCCACGCTGCCCGAACCGTCGGCGTGATGCCAGACTTCGGCGGTGTCGTGGCCGCGGGCTGCGCTTTCGGGCACCAGCGGATAGTGCTGCTGGACGATGGCGCGGATGGCGTCCGCCGTCAGCACCTGGCCGGCATTCCAGCGGCTGGCGCCGCCCACGTCCATGTACTCGATGAAGCGCAGCTGCACGCCGCTGTCGCGGAAGTGGTGGACCAGCGGCAGGATCTGGCTCTCGTTCACGCCGCGCTCGATCACCGTGTTCACCTTCACCGGCGCCAGGCCCACGCGCTGTGCCGCCGCAATGCCTTCCAGCACGCGCGCGACGGGGAAATCGACGCCGTTCATGCGGCCGGCCAGCTTGTCGTCCAGCGCATCCAGGCTGACCGTGATGCGCTTCAGGCCCGCGTCCTTGAGCGACTGCGCCTGGCGCGCCAGCAGCGAACCATTGGTGGTCAGCGCGATATCCAGCTCGCGCCCGGACGGTGTGCGCATCGCGGCCAGGGTTTCGATCAGCCTTGGCAAGTCCTTGCGCAGCATTGGTTCGCCGCCGGTGAGCCGGATTTTCTCCACGCCCAGGCTGACGAAGGTGCGCGCAAGGCGGGCCAGTTCATCGAACGACAGGCGTTCGGACGACGTCATGAACGGAAAATCCGGCCCATAACTTTCCTTCGGCATGCAGTAGGGGCAGCGGAAATTACACTGGTCGATCACTGACAAGCGCAGGTCTTTCAGCGGACGGCCACGGCTATCGAGGAGTTCTGGCGTTTTCATGGGGTACAGCTTAGCCCCGGGGCCAGTGGACCGGGCAGTACAGTCTGGACGCCTGGGGAGGGATACAGCTTGTTTTCAGCCACCGCCTGACGCTCCAAGTGGGCGTCGCCGGCGGCCTAGGTGTATTGGTACGGCCGCACGGGCGCGATTTCGTCGGGAATCGGCCGGCCGCACAATTCCAGCACTGAGCGTTCGATGGTGCGGGTCATCGTATCCAGCGCCAGGGCGTTGGGCGCAAGGGTGAAGGGCTCGGCCACTTCATTGGCGATCGCCTCCAGCGCGATCAGGGTATAGGAAATGAAAACGCACAGCAGAGGCGTGAAGAATTCCGTGGAATCGACCAGGGCGAAGGGCAGCAGGGCGCAGTAGGCATAGACGGTGCGGTGCAGCAGCACGCTGTAGGCGAAGGGAATGGGTGTGGACGCGATCCGCTCGCAGCCGCCCAGGCATTTGTGCAATTCGTTGACCTGTGCATCCATCATCCAGCGCACCGCATCCGGACCGGGCGCCAGGAGAGTGCGGATATCGCCGAGGATCGCCGCGCCCAGGTACTGCTTCCCGCGCAACTCAGCGGCCCGCTCGGGGCCAAGGCAGCGGACCAGATCCGCGCTCGGGTCTGTGCCGCGCAACTGATGCTTCAGCACATAGGCAAAGGCGATCAGGTGATCAGCGACGCGGATCTGCTGCGGCAGGTAGCTGAGGGTCTGCGACACCAGAATGCGCGACGAGATCAGCAGGCCGCCCCACAGCAGGCGCGCTTCCGTGTAGCGCGCGTAGCTGGCGTTGTTGCGGAAGGCGAGGAAGATGGCCAGCGTCAGGCCGAACAGCGTGAAGGGCGCGGGGCTGAGGGGAATCTTTTCGCCGAACACGCGGCCATGTGTGAAGGCCGCGATGGTGCTCAGTATCGCCACCACGATCAGCTGCGGGATGATCGACAGCAGCACCGAGCCGTTCCAGATGAACAGCATGCGGAACCAGTTTTGCATAGGCCGAACGATCATGTTCTTCTCTCCGGAAGGATCAGGCGAGGCTCTCCAGCTCCTCGGAGATCACCTCCTGCCCGTGCTGCACGATGAATTCCTGGAACGAGGCGGCCACGGTCGGCATCGGACGGTCGATCTTGTGGATCACGTGCCAGTCCGCCTGCACCGCCATGCCCGGCACCGGCAGGGGCGTCAGCAGCCAGTTCTTGAGTTCCAGTGTACACGCATGCAGGGACAGGAAGGCCACGCCCAGCCCCGCCGCCGTCATGCGCTTGATTGCCTCATTGCTGGATAGCTCGGAGCCGATCGACAGCGGCAGCCCCGCCGTGCTGAACAACCTTTCGATGGCGGTACGCGTGCCCGAACCGCGCTCGCGCACCAGCAGGTTGTAGTCCGCCAGGTTGGACAGCGTCAGGTCCTTTTTCGTCAGCAGCGGATGCGTGGGCGCCACGAAGAAAGCCATGGGGTGGCGGGCGAAACGCGCCGCGTGGGTGGGGAATTCGCGCGGCGGCGTGCCCATGATGGCGAGGTCGATCTCATTGCGGCTCAACATGCCGATTACTTCCGGCCGCGAACCCACCTGCAGCTTGATGCGCACATGGGGGCGGCCCGTGGTGAAGCGCACCAGCATTGCCGGCAGCAGGTGTTCCGCCGTCATCACGGCGCCGATGCGCAGCGTACCGGAGGTGACGCCTTTGAGTGCCGCGATCTCGTCGCCCGCTTCCTCCCACAGCGTGAGCAGGCGCTCGGCATAGCCGGCCAAAACTTCGCCGGCCGCCGTCATCTGGATGTTGCGTCCTTGCTTGCGCGTGAGCGGCATGCCGGCTGCTTCCTCCAGCAATTTCAGGTGCAGCGAGATCGCCGGCTGGGTTACGTGCAGGGCTTCGGCGGCGCGCGAAACGCTCTCGTGGCGGGCAACCTGGACCAGGGCCTGCAGCTGTTTGAAGCTCGTCGGATACATAAGCATGACCTTATTAATGTTCAGAGATTTTTTATTTTTATTTTATGGGATATTCCCCTATAGTCAAATCGTTATCACTACAGGCGAGGGAGTCGGTTATGGCAACACAGGCGGTAATCTTCGATTTGGCGACGTTCAAACCCGGCATGCTTCAGCAGGCGCAGGACGGTGGATCCCACTGCGCACTGATCTCCGAGCTGCCCCATCGCGAAGCCGATCAGCGGCTGCAATCGATGTTCGGCGATTCGGCGCACCACATTTTCTCGGTCGTGCTGGCCGGCGCCAATTTCAACAGCAGCGCACCCTTTGAAACCGTGCTGCGCATCCTGGACGTGGCGCCGGAAGACGCCCTGGCCGTTACCGATTCACCCCTGGCGCGCAAGGCTGCCCACAGCGCGCGCCTGAATATCAGCGGACCTTAAGCAAACCAACCCGTGGAGGACAGCATGCAATCTATCGTTATCGTTGGTGGCGGTGTGGCGGGACTCGAACTGGCAACCCGGCTGGGACGCACTCTCGGCAAGAAAGGCCAGGGCCGCGTTGTGCTGGTGGATCGCGCTCCCACGCATTTCTGGAAACCCTTGCTGCATTCGGTGGCCGCCGGGACGATCGATCCCGCCGTGCACCACATAGACTATGCGCGGCAGGCGATGGATAACGGCTTCGAGTTTGTGTGCGGCGATGTGATGAATGTGGACAGGAGCGGCCAGTCGGTAACCGTGCGTCGCCACCTGCCGCATGCGGCATCGACCGAGATTGTGCTGACCTATGACCGTCTCGTGCTGTCCTATGGCGCGGTGACGAATTTCTTCGGCGTGCCCGGCGCCGCCGAGCACTGCCTGTCGCTGGATACGGTGGCCCAGGCGGAGGCTTTCCGCAAGCGCTTCCTGGACCGCTGCCTGTCCGCCGACATGGCGCGCCAGAGCCTGGACATCGTCATCGTCGGCGCCGGCCCCACCGGCGTCGAGCTGGCGGCGGACTTGCGCCATACCGTGGAAACGCTGGTGCGCTTCCGCGTGAGCCACTCCGAATTCAAGCGCGACGTGCGCATCCGCATCGTGGAGCGCGCCAACCGTGTGCTGCCGGGCCTCGACCCGGAAGTGTCGGCCGAAGTGGCGCGCAAGCTGGCCTCGATCGGCGTGGAAATCTGCACCGATACCGCGGTCGCGGAAGTGACCGATAACGCCGTCTACACGACGGACGGGCGCCGCTTCGGATCGGCCATCACCGTGTGGGCGGCCGGTGTGCAGGGCGCAGCGCTGGCCGGCCATCTGGGCCTGGCCCTGAGCCGCAACCAGCAGATCCTGGTCGACAAGCACCTGCAAACGATGGACGACGCGAAGGTATTCGCAATGGGCGACTGCTCGAACATCGTCAATCCGCAACGGCGCATGATGGTGCCTCCCAGCGCGCAGGCCGCGCGCCAGCAGGCAATTTACCTGGCCGGCCACCTGCTGCGGCCGGAGGGCAAGCGTATGCGCTCCTTCCGCTACCGCGACTACGGCGCCATGGTTTCGCTTGGCCCGTTCGGCACGGTGGGCATCCTGCTGCGTGCAATCGGCAGCCGCAACGTGCATGTCAGCGGCGCGGTGGCGAAGCTGGCCTACCTGTGGTCCTACCAGCGCTACGTGATGTTCAACGTCGGCACCGTGCGCATGCTGGGGCAGATGCTGGGACGCTGGATGCTGTCCAAGACGGCCACGCCGATCAAGTGGCAGTAGGGCCGAGCGCCTCGGCGAGCGTATCGAGCAGGATTTCGCTGAGGCGCCGCACCGCGGGATTGGCGTCGCTGCCGGCCCGGTGCAGGGAGAGTGACACGCGGGGCAGGGCGGGCAGGCCGTAGCTTGCCGGGTCTAGCGCCTGCAGCGACTTGGGCATGCCGAAGGCGGTGCGCAAGGTGATGCCCAGTCCCGCTTCCGCCGCCGCATACAGGCCCGCCAGGCTGGCGCTGACGAAGACCAGCTGCCACGGTATGCCCGCCGCATCCAGCGCGGCGATGCCGGCGCTGCGGAATTCGCAGGGCTGGTCGAAAGCCAGCAGCGGCAGTTTTTCTCCCGGCGCAAGGCGCCAGTCCGGACGGCCGACCCAGACGATGGGCAGCTCCGCAACCTTGACCGCGTTGGGCGCGATGTCTCCGCTGCCCCAGCCCAGGGCCAGATCGAGTTCGCCCTTGCGCATCTGCTCCCCCAGGTGGGCGTTGCGCTCGGCGCGCACCTCCACCCGCACTTTCGGATGCGCGCGCGTGAAGCGCGCCAGCACGGCCGGCAGCCAGGTTTCGGCAAAGTCCTGCGGCATGCCGAATCGCACCCAGCCTTCCACCTCGCCGCCGCGCACCGTTTCCACCGCCTCGTCGTTCAGGTCCAGGATGCGCTTTGCATAGCTGAACATGGCCTCACCGGCCGTGGTCAGCACCAGCCCACGGCCGGATTTCTGCACCAGGTCCTGGCCGACCTGTTCCTCCAGCCGCCGCAGCTGGGTGCTGACGGCCGATTGCGACCGGCCCAGGCGATCGGCGGCACGGGCGAAGCTGCCCAGCTCAAAGGCAGTGGCGAAAGTGCGCAGCACATCCATGTCGAGATTGGTTCGGCTGGCCATAATTCGATTTCCGTGAAGTGTTTGTTTCAAAATTTCAAATTTACGAAAGTATTGTTGTCTTCTACGATGCAGTTGTCAACCAACCGCAGGAGAAAACATCATGCCTCTCGTTCAAATCAACCTCATCAAGGGCAAGTCGCCCGAATACATCCGGGCCGTGGCCGACGGCGTGCACCAGGCGCTGGTCGAAGCCTTCAACGTGCCGGCCGATGACCGCTTCCAGCTGATCCACCAGTACGACGAGTCCAGCTTCATTTATGACGCCAACTACTTCGGCATCCACCGGACCAGCGATCTCGTGATCATCCAGATCAGCGCAGGCAACTGGCGCGACATCCCGACCAAGGAAAAGCTGTACACGGCGATCGTGAACAACTTGTCCAAGTCGCCGGGCCTGCGCAGGGAAGACGTGATGATTTCGCTGATCCCGGTCGGCAGGGAGGATTGGTCGTTCGGGAATGGCCTCGCGTCCTATGTAACCGACAGGAGCAAATCATGAACGGCCTCGCAGTCCGTGGACTGCTTCTGATCGTGCTGGCGCTGGCGCTGCTGGCCGTGACGGCTTCAGGCCTGGTGGGCGCCGTGGCCGCGCATACGGTGTTCGACGGCGGCACGGGCATCGCGGTGCTGAGTTTTGTCCTGATGCTGTTCACCCTCAACCACGGCCTGGAACGACTGGGAAGGGGGCTGGTTCAGAAGTGATATTCCGCGCGCAGCATCGGCGTTTTCGCCGTGCTGCCCGGGATGCGGTGCGGGTTGCCGAACTTGTTGCGCCAGTACTGGTATTCGAAGCCGGCCTTCACCCGCCCCGGCTTCATTCCCACCGCGCCGCTGAAGTCATACATCAGCTGCGTATCGATATTCAGCTCGGGCGAGGTCCGGGTGCCGAATTCGTCCAGCCCCTTGGCGGCGATATAGTTCATATAGCCTTCGAAGGACCAGCCGCTCGCCACCGGCAGCGCCCACACGGCATTCAGCATCGGATGCGTGTCGTAGTGGTAGCGCTCCGTCACGCCGACCGGGCGGTTGCTTTCCCACAGGGCGTAAATACTCACGTTCAGCAGCCCGTCCACCGGCACCTTCAGCGTAGGACCCAGCACCAGCATGCGCTTCTTCGAGCCATAACCCGGATCGTTCTTCCAGTTGAAATCGGCGCCGGCGGTCAGGCCGAAGCGCTCGCTGAGATTGAAAGTGTGCCGATACAAGAGATAGGCCTCGGTGGCGTGGCTGTCCACATGGTCGGACTTCAGCACATCCAGGTTGACGTAGTCGCTGCCATACGCGCCGCCCCGCACGTGCGTCAGGCTGACGATGTTCTTGCCGATATGCGAGGGGTTGAAAGGCTCGGCAAAGTGATTGCCCACGCGGTAACCCAAAGCGGTATCGCTCCAGTCGGCGGCCAAAGCCGGAGCGGAGCACAGCGCGCACAGCAGCAACGGAGATATTTTTGTCAACATATCCGGCCACTATATCACCCTGGGGTCAGATCCGACATTCGGACACGAACTCGGCCGCGCAGCGTCTGGCCTGACCAGTTTGAGCTCCTCCATCCTCCCTCCCCGTGGCGCTTCAACCGCATAGGGAAGGGTACTGATTTTTTCGGTTTTTACTAAAAATCGCTATTTCCTGCTACTTCGCTCTGGTCCCCGCTAATTCGCCCGGGATCCCACTAGCGTGAGCACTAATTTGCGCTGCCTGCCGGATGCACCGATGGGGTGCAGCAAAAACGCAACGATTTGATTGGATCTGGTCCGGCCACACCAACAGTTGTAATTTTCGCTTGTTCAAAGTGGTCCGGCCAGTTTAGTATTTGGCTGTACCACAGAAAATAAGTGATCGAGCCAATTCGATCGTCAACCGGAGGAGACAAATGAATTCTGCACGCCGACCCGATTTCCAACGTGCTGCGCTGGCGTCTGCCGTCGCTGCCGCCGTCCTGCAAATGGCCGGCCAGGCACACGCCCAGACCGAGACCAAGGCTGAGCCGGTCCAGGCAGTGGTGGTGACGGGCTCGCTGATTCGCCGCGTAGCTGACGAAGGCGCAACCCCTCTCGTTACCACCAAGGCATCCGACCTGGAAGCCCGCGGTAACGTTGAACTGAAGGACTTCGTGCTGGAGCAGCCGCAATCGCTGTCCCTGGGCACCAACTCCGGCGCTGCCGGCCCGATCACCAACCTGCGCGGCCTTGGCCCGATGCGTACCCTGACCCTGCTGAACGGCCGCCGCCTGGCGAACGAGCCGCTGCAGGACCAGTATGTGTCCGTGAACGTGATCCCGCGCATGGCGCTGGACCGCGTCGAAACCCTGAACGGCGGCGCAGCATCGACCTACGGTGCGGACGCCATCGGCGGCGTGCAAAACTACCTGACCAAGCGCGCCTTCAAGGGCTTCAATATCAAGGGCGAATACGCCACGCCGGAAATGAGCGGCGGCGGCACCACCAAGAGCATTGGCGCCATCGCCGGTTTCGGCAACCTGGGCGCCGATGGCTGGAACGCCTATATCGCAATCGATCATCAGGAAAAGAACGCGCTGTTCCAGAAGGACCGTCCGGAGCAGCACGACCCGGCCATCCTGCGCACGCTGGGCCTGGGCATCACGCCGGACGCGCGCAACGCTTCGCCGATCGCCAACTTCGGCTTCAGCCGCACTGCCAACACCAACTACAACCCAACCTTCGCCTCCGGTTGCGTAGCGCCTTACTCGATGGCGACCCTGGGCAACAACAGCACCGCCGCAACACCGACTTATGCGCCGGGCTGCGCACGCAATCCACTGTACTGGACCGCCGTGACCGACGGCAGCGACATCACCACCGTCAGCAGCCGCGCCAGCCTGAACCTGCCGGGTGGTCACAAGATCGACCTGGACCTGCTGCACGCGAACTTCACCGTGCAGAAGTACCGCGGCATGCAGGTGCCGGGTTCCACCAATCCATTCACCACGTATTCGCTGTCCCCGACCAACAAGTACTATCCGGGCAATGGCATCACCCCGGCCGTGCAGGTCGTGGGCAGCAATACCGGCAGCAATACGCCAACCATGTTCATCGACCAGGCCAAAACGCCGGGCACGGTCAGCAATTTGAACATGAACAACCGCAGCATCTACTTCCAGTGGGGTCCCGCTGAACTGGGCCCGGCCTACCGTAACGACGAGCAGACCAATGACCGCATCGTGCTGTCCGCGGAAGGTGAGGTGCTGGGCTGGGATTACCGCGTGGGCCTGAACTACGGCCAGTCCAAGCGCGATACCCGCGCCGGCGAAGGCTACGTGCTGTACTCGAAGATCCAGCAGGGCTTCGACCAGGGCATCCTGAATCCGTTCGGCCTGCAGGACGCAGCCGGCACGGAATACCTGAAGAATGCGCAGGCGCTGGACTACACCTATCGCCTGAACAAGGCCTACAACAAGAGCATCGATGCCACGGTCACCCGCAAAGTCTGGGAACTGCCGGGCGGCGACATGATGCTGGCAGTGTCCGCCGAAGCGCGTGAAGACTCCGCGCGCACGTTCAACGCTCCGCTGGATTATGTGCTGAAGAAGGCCGATGGTTCCTACAACATCGACAAGTCCGGCAACGTGGTGCAGACCGACCTGGTGGGCGAAACCCCGCAGGGCGTGGCCAAGAAGGTGAAGCGCGAAATCACTTCGCTGATGTTCGAGGTGGATGCGCCGGTGACCGACAAGTTCCTGGTGAACGGCGCCGTGCGTGCCGACCATTACGACGACCTGAAGACCACCACCGTCAATCCTAAGCTGGCAGTGCGCTACCAGCCGATCCAGCCTGTGGTGCTGCGCGGTTCCGTGTCGACCGGCTTCCGTGCGCCGTCCATCATGGACATCCAGAACCCGACGCCGGAAGTGCGTACCCAGGTGATGGACGACCCTGTGCTGTGCCCAAGTTCCCAGCCAACCGTGGCCGGCACCGGTACGCCGAAAGCGCCTTACACCGCGGACCAGGTCTGCAACGTGGACACCGCCTACTGGACCAAGTCGCCGAACAACTCCTTCCTGAAGCCGGAAAAATCACGCGGCTTCTCCTTCGGCTTCGCGCTGGAACCGATGAAGGACCTGTCGATCACCGTCGACTATTGGGGCATCAAGCTGCGTGACGTGCTGGGCGCCGTAACCATCGCCGAAGTGCAGCAGAATCCGGCCAAGTATGCCGAATTCTTCGTGCGCAAGGCCGACGGCACCATCGACCACATCGTGGCCAGCCAGGCAAACCGCGGCCAGACCCGCATCCGCGGTGCGGACGTGTCGGCAAGCTACCGCTTCCCGAAAACCAGCTGGGGTACTTTCGATGCGCAGCTGGACGGCACCTGGTATCACAAGTATGAGTTCCAGTCCGAGAAGGATGGTCCGTGGCTGTCCAACGTCGGCATCATCACCAATGATGGCCGCTTCGGCGGCGCGGGTCCGAACTCCGGCCTGGCAGGCATGCCGCAGATTAACCCACGCTGGAAGCATACCGCCTCGCTGACCTACAGCTACGGTGACTGGAAGGGTACCCTGTCGCAGCGCTATAACACCGGCCTGACCGACCTCACCCCGCGCGCCGGCTCGACCTACACCAAGGTGGACGCCTACAGCCAGTTCAACGTGAACGTGCGTTACAGCGGCATCAAGAACACCGTGGTGTCGTTCGGCGTGAACAACATCACGCAGGAATGGCCGCCGCTGACCGCCAACAGCATCTACAGCGGTGGCTACATCACCAGCCTGGCCGATATGCTCGGCCGCGTTTATCGCCTCTCCGTGGAATACAAGTTCTAAGACTTGTGTCCCTTCGCCGCGGGCCCGGTTCGCCGGGACTCGCGGCATCTTCAATTCAGAACGCCTTATGACGCTACGCCTGCTCGTCTGTGTCTCAGTGTTTTCCCTCTCCGCCAGCCCCGCCGCTGCCGCTGACGCTCCTGCTGCTCCCGCCGCCGCTGCCCGCATCGACCGCCACGCGCTGGTCACGCGCCACAATCCCCACCTGACGGCCATCGACACCATGGCTCCGCTCAGCGTAGGCAACGGACGCTTCGCCTTCACCGCCGACGTCACCGGCCTCCAGTCGCTGCCCGATCACTACTGGAAAACCGGCACGCCAATCGAAACCCAGGCGCGCTGGTCCTGGCACACCAATGCCAACCCGAACAACTACAAACTGTCCGACGCCAACCGCGACTACACCGCCCACGGCCGTACGCTCGGCTACCCCACGCAACAGAATTCCCCAGCCGGCCAGTGGCTGCGCCAAAACCCCCACACCCAGCCCCTGCCGCAGATCGGCTTCGTCATCCCCTC
>DASWYX010000126.1:0-2377 GCA_036404755.1 Pseudoduganella sp. | reverse complement strand
GGCGGCCGGCGTACAGCACGCGCGCTTCGGCGGCACGCAGCTCGAAGACCGGCGCGCCGGCCGCCGGCTGCCCACCAGCGCGGCGCAGGATGACGCGCACGCGCGCCACCAGTTCGCGCGGCGAAAACGGCTTGGTCACGTAATCGTCCGCCCCGATTTCGAGGCCGACGATGCGGTCGACTTCGTCGCTGCGCGCGGTGAGGAAGATCACCGGCACATCCGAGAACTGGCGCAGCCGGCGGCACACTTCCAGCCCGCTGATGTCCGGCAGGCCGACGTCCAGGATCACCAGCGCCGGCGGCGCGGCGCGCGCCGTGGCCAGCGCCTGCTCGCCCAATGTCACGTGCTCCGGCGCGTAGCCCTCCTTGCGCAGCGCGTAGGCGAGGCTGTCCGCAATGGCCGCCTCGTCCTCGACGATCAGGATGGCCTTGTTCACTGCTTCTCTTCGCCAGCCTTGTCGGCCGCTTCCCTGGCCTTCTTCTGGCTTTCCTCCAGCTGCTTCAGCGTATCCTCCGCCCTGGCGCGCTGCTCGCCCATCGCCTTGATATCCTGCGCCGCCTGGTCCGCCGGATTCTTCTTCCCGCAGCCGCCTAGCGCCGCCAGCACCACGATCAATCCCAATACCTTCATGTCGCCTCCCAGCTGTGGAACCGCCATATTGACATAAGTCGCGGCGGCCGCCTAAGGCCCGTCCACGTTCTGGACGTGGTTGCGGTAGATGTCGGGCAGCAGGTCGAGGACGAGGTCGAGGCCGAGCAGGCCGGATTCGCGGACGGCGCGGGCGAGCAAGTCGATGTCGAGTGCGGCGAGCGCCGGCTGGGCGGTGGCGATGTGGCTGAGGTGCCAGGGTTCGGGGTACATGCCGCCGCGCCAGGTGCGATAGGGGCGGAAGAAGCCGAAGCCGGCGAGGTGCAGGTCGAGCCAGGCGTGCAGGCGTTCGTAGACGCCGCCGGGCGCCACTTCTTCCGGCAGCAGCTTGACCTTGTAGCCGGCGGGCTGGGATGCGCGGTCGAAGACGTCGATGTCCGTGCCCCAATGGCGGCGCGTGGCGCCCGGCAGCGCCGACCAGCCGAGGATGGCCCACACCAGTTGCTCCGGCGCCAGCGCCGCGGCATCGCGCGGCTGACCATGGTGGTCGCGCAGCGTGCCCTCGCCGGAAAACTTGCGGTTCCAGATGCGCACCTGCCCCTCGAGCGGACGATAGGAAGCGCAGGGCAGCATATCGATCCCGTCGCGCAGCGCCGCTTCGCGCATGGCGAGGAAGGCGGCAGCCACCTCAGGCTGCGCGGCAAAGCGCGGCTGCGAGTACTGGCGCACGTGCGTGCGCGCACGGCCCGTCAATTCCCATTCGTCCATCGCGGCTCTCCCGGCGGCGCATAAGGAAAAAGGCCGGCCCGCGTGAACGGACCGGCCTTTCTGTGGCTGGCGGCTCAGGGCCGCCTGCCGAAACCGATTACTGCAGTTTGATTTCGACGTCCACGCCAGCTGGCAGGTCCAGCTTCATCAGGGCGTCAACGGTCTTGTCGGTCGGATCCACGATGTCCATCAGGCGCTGGTGGGTGCGGATTTCGAACTGGTCGCGCGAGGTCTTGTTCACGTGCGGGGAACGCAGCACGTCGTAACGCTGGATACGGGTCGGCAGAGGAACCGGACCTTTGACCACGGCGCCGGTGCGCTTGGCGGTGTCAACGATTTCCAGGGCGGACTGGTCGATCAGCTTGTAGTCGAAAGCCTTCAGGCGGATGCGGATCTTTTGGTTTGGAGCGGACATGCTATTTCCTTAAAAAGAACGAACCGGCAACTTTGCGTCACCAGCAATGTAAGTAAGTACAGCGACGGGCCGACATGATAGCACATGCCGGCCCGGTTTCGATCAGACTAAAAACGAATTAGTCGATGATCTTGGCAACAACGCCCGCGCCAACGGTACGGCCGCCTTCGCGGATTGCGAAGCGCAGACCTTCTTCCATAGCGATCGGGGAGATCAGCTTGACGGTGATCGACACGTTATCGCCAGGCATAACCATTTCCTTGTCGGCTGGCAGCTCGATGGAACCGGTCACGTCGGTGGTACGGAAGTAGAACTGCGGACGGTAGTTGTTGAAGAACGGGGTGTGACGGCCGCCTTCATCTTTCGACAGAACGTAGATCTCGCCGGTGAAGTGTGCGTGCGGCTTGATCGAGCCCGGCTTGGCCAGAACCTGGCCACGCTCCACGTCTTCACGCTTGGTGCCGCGCAGCAGCAGACCTACGTTGTCGCCTGCCTGACCCTGGTCCAGCAGCTTGCGGAACATTTCCACGCCGGTGCAGGTGGTCTTGACGGTGTCAACGATACCAACGATTTCGATTTCTTCGCCGACCTTGATGATGCCGCGCT
>DASWYX010000125.1:0-1527 GCA_036404755.1 Pseudoduganella sp. | reverse complement strand
GGTACTGGTATGCGCCCTGCTGGTTGACCGCATCGGCCGCCGCCGCTGGGCTTTTGGCAGCTTCATTGTCGCCGGCATCCTACTCGCCGCGCTGGGGGCGATGGGTACCGGCAGCCCGTGGTCGGTGATGATCCTGGCTTCTTCGGCCTATGCCGTGATGGGCAGCACCACCGTCCTGCTTTACCTGTACACGCCGGAGATCTACCCGACCCGGATGCGTGCCATCGGTACAGGACTTGCGACTTCCTGGCTGCGCGCCGCTTCGGCCGCCGCACCAGCCATCGTCGGCGTAGTGCTCACCGGCCAGGGCATCGCCACGGTCTTCCTGATGTTCGCCTGTGTCAGCGTCGTGGGCCTGGTCGCCGCCACGCGCATGATCGAAACCACTAACCGCGCACTCGAAGAAATCTCTCCCTGACCATGAAAACCATGATGACGATTGCGGCCAGCGCACTGGCCGCAGGATTTCTTACGCCCGTACACGCCCAGTCGGTGCAGGTTTATGGCATCGTTGGCGCGTACATCGGCAGTATCAAGCGCAGCGGGGACGCGGCTGCGGTACGCCAGCTGAATGGCGGCGGCCTGAATACTTCCTATCTCGGCTTCCGCGGCGAGGAGCCCCTGGGCGATGGCGCCAAGGCGGTCTTCGCACTGGAGAGCTTCTTCCGTCCCGACACCGGCGAGCAAGGCCGCAATGCCAGCGATCCGCTCTGGTCGCGCAATGCCTGGGTCGGCGTCGAGGGACGCATCGGGCGCCTGAGTTTCGGGCGACACACCAATCCGACCTATGCGGTCATGTCGCAACTGAGCCCGTTTGGCACGTCCGTGATGTTTTCGCCGCTCGTGCTGCATTCCTTCGTGACCGCGTATGGCAGCAATATCGTTGGCGACACGGTGTGGAATAACACGGTGATGGCTTCAACTCCCGCGGTTGGGGACTTTCGTGCGACTGCGCTGTATGGACTAGGCGAGGTTGCGGGTAAGCCCGGCGTTGCGAACCTCGGCCTGCACGCGACGTGGAAGCATGAACGCTTGTTGCTGGCGCTGTCCGCGCAGCGGGTTCGGGTTGTTGGAGTCGCGCCGCTTCCGGGTGAGCAGAAGGCCTGGCTGGCGGGTGCGGTGTATGACTTCGGCGTGCTTAAGCTGCATGCCAATGCGGCGCACACGTCAATCGACGCTGGACGCAGGGCGCGCTTGTACGATGGCGGGCTGACGATTCCGGTGTCGGCCATGGGCGCCGTGCTGCTGGAGGCTGCCAGGACTCGCGCGGAGGCGCCCGGCTTGCCGGATACCCGACGTACCACCGCATCGGCCGGCTACGATTACCGTTTGTCACGGCGCAGCGATGTTTATCTGATTTATTCAAGCGACCGCCGCAGCGGCGCGGCCAGCGCTGGTACGACGCTTCCGACAGCGCCTTGACCAGAGCCACGCGCTCGGCACAGAGCGTCAGGCCGTAGGTCGCGTTCTCGATGTTGCAGCCGGTGACGATCTGGCCGTCGACGGTCTCGAGTGCGGCGCCGACCT
>DASWYX010000124.1:0-7889 GCA_036404755.1 Pseudoduganella sp. | reverse complement strand
CAGGTCGGACTTGATGATCTCCGAGATCTGGGCCGGCGCCTGGCCTTCGTTGACGAAGGTCGCCACCGCGACCGGAATCTGGTTGCTGCCCACGCCGGTAATCTCGACGCGCAGCTGGGCCTGGGCGGACACGCTCAGCGCCGCGCCGGCTACTACGAACAGGTATTTAATTTTATTCATCAGGGCAAATCCTTCAGGTTGAACACGATATCCAGTTCACGCTCCACCGTCCCATCCTTCTTCTTGGGCAGGGGCGAAGACTTGTTGATCGCATTTTCCACCGCGGCGTCATAGGACGGCACACCGCTGCTCTTGATCTTGCGGACCGAAATCACTTCGCCGGTCGGCAGCTGGGTGATGCGGAAGACACCTTCCACGTCCTGCTTGCCGCCCGTGTACGATACATTGCTCTGAATCTTGGCCTTCAGGGCCGCCACATAGCCGTTGTCGATGCGCGGCGCAGTGGACTTGGCCGCCGTGCCGGTCGCCGTGCTCGCCGCCGAACCCATGATGCGCTTCATCTCCGCGTCACGGATCTTGGCCTGCTTGTCGGCTTCCTTCTTCTCGGCCAGCTTCTTCGCTTTTTCGTCGTCCTTCTTCTTCTGCTCGGCGAGTTTCTTCTCTTCGAGCTTCTTCTCTTCCTCAAGCTTGCGCTGCTTCTCTTCCTCGAGCTTGCGCTTCTCTTCGGCCAGGCGTTCCTGGCGCTCCTTCTCCAGCTTTTCCTTCTTCCGCTGCAGGGCGATGTCCGGCTCCTGCGGCTTCGGCTGCACCACCTCCGGCGGTGGCGGTGGAGGCGGCGGCGCCTGCTTGACCGGCTCCGGCTCGGGTTCGGGCTCCGGCGTGGGCGGCGGCGTTGGCGCGGCCTGCTGCGTGGTCATGTCCCACACTTCCGCTTCCACGCCAACCGGCTCCGAGCTTTGCCAGCGGATGCCGCCCCACAGGAACACGAACAGCAGCACGTGCATGCCGATCGCCAGCGAGAGCGAGCGGAAGCCGTCGCGCCGCTTGGGCACGCGGTATGGTGAACCTACGCTCGCTGCTGCATTCATTGCCATATCTGCTTACTTCGTTGCCAGGCCAACGCGGTTGATGCCCATCTTCTTCGCTTCCGAAATCAGCTGGATCACATCGTCGTACTTGCTTTCCTTGTCACCGGCGATCAGCACCGGGTAGTCCGGGTTGGCCTCGTGGACCTGGCGCAGCTTGCGCACCAGGGCGTCGCGGTTGGGCTCCGTTTCCGGCGCTTCCGCGTTCTTGCCTGCGATGCCGATGGACAGCGCGCCGTTCGGCTTCACCGTCACCTGGATGTACGAATCGGGCGGACGCACAGCCTTTTCGGCGTGCGGCAGGTCGATCGTGCTCGGATTGTTCGAGCTCGGGATGACCATGAAGATGATCAGCAGGCAGAGCATCACGTCGATATAGGGCACGACGTTGATCTCCGACTTGAACTTGCGGCGGCGGCCGCCGCGCATGCTGCTGGAGAGTGAGGTGGCCATGGCTGTCGGTCCGCCTTATCGCGACTGGCGCTGCAGGATGTTCGAGAACTCTTCGACGAAGCTCTCGAAGCGGATGGCCAGGCGGTCGATGTCGTGCGAGAAGCGGTTGTAGGCCACCACCGCAGGGATCGCCGCGAACAGGCCGATCGCGGTGGCGATCAGCGCTTCCGCAATACCGGGCGCCACGGCCGACAGCGTCGCCTGCTGCACGTTGGCCAGGCCGCGGAAGGCGTTCATGATGCCCCACACGGTGCCGAGCAGGCCGATGTAAGGGGACACGGAACCGACCGAAGCCAGGAAGGCCAGGTGGGCTTCCAGTGCATCCATCTCGCGCTGGAAGGCCGCGCGCATGGCGCGGCGGGCGCCGTCCAGGATGGCGCCGAGGTCCAGCACTTCGCGGCTGGTGGCGTAAGCCTGCTTGCCCTTGATGAATTCACCCATGCCGGCTTCGAAGATGCGGGCCAGCGCGCCGCTGTTGGCGCGGTTGCTGCCGGCGCTCTGGTGCAGGGCGTGCAGGTTGCCGCCGGCCCAGAAGGTCTTTTCGAACTCGATGGTTTGCTTGCGCGCGGCGCGCACGTCGAACAGCTTCTTGAAGATGTAGGTCCAGCTGACCAGCGAGACGCCGAGCAGCAGCGCCATGATCAGCTGAACGATCAGGTGCGCGTGGGTGATGAGGGCGATGAAGGAGAGGTCTTGGTTGACGTTCATTATTTCACTATCTGGTTTCAGGGGCGCATGCGGGCGGCCACGGCATCAGGCACGGCGCGCGGACGCAAGGCGGAATCCACGCAGCCGACTTTTACATGGGCCGTATTGAGCAGGCGGTCGCCGCACCATGCTTCCTGCACGAACTGGATCGAGGCGCGGCCCAGCTTTTCGATTCTTAATGTCAATTTTAGTACATCGTCCAACTTCGCCGGCGCATGATAGTCGGCGCTTACGGACTTAACCACGAACATGGCGTCATGCTCGGCCAGCAAAACCTGCTGTCCAACACCGATAGCGCGCAGCCATTCGGTCCGCGCGCGCTCGAAAAACTTCAGGTAATTCGCGTAATAGACAATTCCGCCGGCATCTGTGTCCTCGTAATAGACACGGACCTCCCAGTTGAACTCTGACGACATGTTGGTTTGACTACTTAATGTGATTGAGCAACATTTTACGTCAATTTGTGATTCGAATTGCGTAAACGCTGGTTATGTAACAATCTCTTACGTTTTTCCCTTATTAACCCGCCATTTTAGCTCCGTTTGATATTGAACGGGGAGAAACCTTGGCAGGTCGGCATCAGCTCGATCAGGTTAACGTTGATATGGGCCGGCAAGGTGGCAATCCAATAGGCCGTTTGGGCGATGTCGTCGGCCGTCAGCGGCTGCGTGCCTTCGTAGACCTTGGCGGCGGCCGCATCGTCGCCCTTCAGGCGTACGTTGGAGAATTCGGTGCCGCCGCACAGGCCGGGCGCCAGGTTGGTGGCGCGCACGCCGGTTCCGACGAGGTCGGCGCGCAGGTTCAGCGTGAACTGTTCGACAAAGGCCTTGGTGGCGCCATAGACATTGCCGCCGGGGTAGGGGTAATGGCCGGCAACCGAGCCCAGGTTGATGATGGTGCCGCGGCCGCGCTCGACCATGCCCGGCAGCAGGGCGCGCGTCACGGTGACTAGGCCGGTGCAATTGGTGGCAATCATGGTTTCCCAGTCTTCCAGGCTGGCTTCGTGGGCACTTTTCACGCCCAGCGCCAGGCCGGCGTTGTTCACCAGGACATCGATTTCACGCCAGCCCTCGGGCAGGGCGGCAAAGGCGGCGTGGATGGCGGCCTTGTCGGACACGTCCAGCGTCAGCGGCAGCAGGTTCGGGCCCAGTTCGGCAGCCAGGTCCTGAAGGCGCTCGGTACGGCGGCCGGCAGCAATGACCTTATGGCCGTTTTTGACGAAAACATGCGCCATGGCGGCGCCAAAGCCGGCGGTGGCGCCGGTAACGAGAACTATCATGGGTCCCTCAAAGTGGCAATCGAACACATAGACGTGGGGCAGATCTTTGATCCGCCGCAAATTGTAGCCGATATAACAGTTTGGACGTTGCTCGGATTTGCCGCATGAAATACAATCTTGGCTCCATTACTGTCTCACGTAACTGGCGAAAAGCCGGCGCTGGCCGGCGAGAGGTGGGCAACCACCGGGGAACGTGAGATTTCAACAAGCCGTTCGCCTGGGCAGCCAACGATGGAGTCGTGCGAAGACGGCTGCTCTGACTCATTCCGGCGCCCTCATTCGATCCAATCTGCCTTAGATAAAACTTGGAGTTTTTTCATGTTCGCTAAAGATCACACCCTCGCCAATGTTGACCCGGAACTGTTCGGCGCCATCCAGAATGAAAACAAGCGCCAGCACGACCATATCGAGCTGATCGCTTCCGAAAACTACACCTCCCCGGCCGTGATGGCCGCCCAGGGTTCCCAGCTGACCAACAAGTACGCCGAAGGCTACCCGGGCAAGCGCTACTACGGCGGCTGCGAATACGTGGACGTCGTCGAGCAACTGGCCATCGACCGCGTGAAGCAGCTGTTCGGCGCCGAAGCCGCCAACGTGCAGCCGAACTCCGGCTCCCAGGCCAACCAGGGCGTGTTCTTCGCCGTGCTGAAGCCGGGCGACACCATCATGGGCATGTCGCTGGCCGAAGGCGGCCACCTGACCCACGGCATGGCGCTGAACATGTCGGGCAAGTGGTTCAACGTCGTCTCCTACGGCCTGACCGCTGAAGAAGACATCGACTACGACGCGATGGAAGCCCTGGCCAAGGAACACAAGCCTAAGCTGATCATCGCCGGCGCGTCCGCCTTCTCCAAGAAGATCGACTTCGAGCGCTTCGCCAAGGTGGCCAAGGCCGTTGGCGCCTACTTCATGGTGGACATGGCCCACTACGCCGGCCTGATCGCCGCCGGCCTGTACCCGAACCCGGTGCCGCACGCCGACTTCGTGACCTCGACCACCCACAAGTCCCTGCGCGGCCCGCGCGGCGGCATCATCCTGATGAAGGCCGAGCACGAAAAGATCATCAACTCCGCGATCTTCCCGGGCATCCAGGGCGGTCCGCTGATGCACGTGATCGCCGGCAAGGCTGTCGCCTTCAAGGAAGCGCTGTCGCCTGAGTTCAAGGAATACCAGCAGCAGGTGGTGAAGAATGCCGACGTGATGGCCAGGACCCTGATCAAGCGCGGCCTGCGCATCGTGTCCGGCGGCACCGAGTCGCACGTGTTCCTGGTGGACCTGCGTCCGAAGAACCTGACCGGCAAGGAAGCCGAGGCGATCCTGGGCCAGGCCCACATCACCTGCAACAAGAACGGCATCCCGAACGACCCGCAGAAGCCGTTCGTGACGTCCGGCGTCCGCCTCGGTTCGCCGGCCATGACCACCCGCGGCTTCAAGGAAGCGGAAGCGGAAGAAGTGGCCAACCTGATCGCCGACGTGCTGGATAACCCGAACGATGCAGCGACCATCGAGCGCGTGAAAGCCGCCGTCAAGGTCCTGGCCGACAAGTTCCCGGTTTACGCCTAAGCTGCCGGTGGTACTATCAGGGCGCCGGGTCGAAAGGCCTGGCGCTTTTTCATTAGAATAATTAAATACAGACGCCTCCAACATGAAATGCCCGTTTTGCCAGCATGACGATATCCAGGTCCTCGATACGCGCGTATCGGAGGAGGGGGATGCCATCAAGCGGCGCCGGCGCTGCGTGAACTGCGACAAGCGCTTCACGACCTGGGAGCGCATCGAGCTGACCATGCCTTATGTGGTCAAGAAGAACGGCAGCCGCACCGAGTTCGCGGCCTCCAAGCTGCGCGGCAGCCTGATGCTGGCCTTGCGCAAGCGTCCCGTCGCGGCCGAGTCGGTCGACAAGGCGATCGCCTCCATCGAAGAAAAGCTGCTCACCTCCGGCCAGCGCGAGGTGGACTCCGGCTACATCGGCGAGCTGGTGATGCAGGAGCTGCAGCGCCTCGATAAAGTGGCCTATATCCGCTTCGCCTCCGTCTACAAGAATTTCGAAGACCTGGCCGAGTTCCAGGACGCGATCGAGAAATTCGAGCGCAAGCCGCGCTGACATATTCTGGTCGGAAATTTTCGCCTTCCCTCCCATCCTTTGATCTGACGCAAACGCGCCTCCCCACTGCTGGCTAACTTGAACAGCGGGGAGGGCTTGTCATGCACGATGCTACTGTTGCGGCTGCCGATTCTGCTGCCGCCACTGCTACCGCCTGCGCTGACGTTGACGCCGGCGCCGGCGCTACCGGCGCGGTTGCGGCCGCCGCGGCCGGATTCACGCTGGTCGAAGTGCTGATCGCCACGCTCGTACTGGCGCTGGGCCTGGTCGGCGGCGTGGCCATGCAGCTGCACGCGATGCGCACGCGCTACGAGTCCGCGCAGCTGTCGCGCGCCGTGCACCTGGCCGCCGGGATGGCCGAACGCATCCGCGCCAATGCCGCGCAGACTTCGCTCTACGTCGGTTTCGATTACGACTCCGCCACCGACCCGCATCCTCCCGCCTTCGCCCCCAGCGCCGCCGCCGCCCGCACCACGGGCCACGCCGTTGCCGCTGCCGGCCCTGCAGACCCTGGCGCCGCTCCCGTCGCCTGTCTCGCCGCTTCCTGCTCGCCTGCCGAGCTCGCGGGCGCCGAGCTCGCGGAGCTGCAGCGCGACGTGGCCCGCCAATTCGCCACGGGACGAGTGCGCGTCTGCCGCGACGCGCAAATGTGGCAGGCCCGCCGCCTGCGCTGGGCCTGCACGGGCGGCGACACCGACCCCTTGGTCATCAAGATCGGCTGGCGAGGAAAGAACCCCGACGGCACCCCGCGTACCTTCGGCGCCGACGACTTCGCCCCGGGCGTCGCCGTCGCCGTCGCCTCCGCCGTCCCGCCCCCGGCGCCGTCTACGCCTACACCGCCGTCTGCGCAAATTGCGCCGTCTGCGCCTGTACCGCCGTCTTCCCTAATAGCGCACTCTGCGCGTGTAGTGCCGCCGGCGCCATTAGCGCTGTCTGCGTATCTACCACCGTCTGCGCTAATAGCGCCATCTGCGCCTGGCGCCCCGTCCGCGCTGCCGCGCGTGGCGACGGGGCCGACCGGGCCAGCAGCCACGCCGCAGACGTCAACACGCTCCTCTGGAGGCCCACCATGAGCCCGCGCCGCCCAAGCGCTTGGGCTGGAACGCGCCAATCCGGCTTCAGCCTCGCTGAAATCATGGTCGCGTCAACAGTAGGGCTGCTGCTCACACTGGTCGCCACGGCTATGCTGCTGGCCGCCAACGCCAGCTACCTGAACACCGGCGCCAGCACGCGCGTCGACGATAGCGGACGCTTCGCGCTCGCCATTCTCGCCCAATCGATCCGCCAGGCTGGCTATGACGACAACGCAGTAAAGCCGAGCGGCCCGGGCGCCCCAGCCGTCGAGCCACTAGCCATCACAGGCCTGGATGCCGCCAGCCTGCCTGCCCACGGCGCCTTAATCGACCACCCCCTACCGCCGGAAGCCCACGGCAGCGACGTCCTGCTCATCCACTTCACCGGCAGCGCCGACGGCGCCACCGTCAACTGCGCCGGCTTCGATGAAAAGGGCGAGCACGCCTGGAGCATCTTCTATGTCGCGAAGGGTGACGACGGCGAGGCCGAATTGCGCTGCAAATACAGAGGCACGTCCAGCTGGGCGTCGGACGCGATCGTGCGCGGCGTGGACAGTTTCCAGGTCCTCTACGGCATCGACACCGATACGCCGCGGGACGGCATCGCCAACCAGTACCTCACCGCCAGCGCCATTGCGGCACTGGATAGCCTGATCGACCCCGCAGGCGCCACCGCAGATGAGCCCGACCGGGACCGCACGCTGAAATCGTACTGGCGGCGCGTCGTTGCGGTGCGCGTGGCCCTGCTGCTGCACGGCGAATTCGGCTCGCGTCCGGCCGGCAGCCTGCTGCAGCGCTATCAGCTGTTCGAGGGCGAATCAACAGTGGACGAGACCACGATGCCCGTGCCGCTGCAGCGACGCGTGCGGCGCGTGTTCACGGCCACATACGCAGTGCGCAACCCGTGAGGAGGTAGCCATGGGAAGGCGCGAGCGCGGCGTGGCATTGCTGGTGACCTTGCTGATGTTGGTGGCAGTGCTGCTGCTGGGCGCTTCCGCGTCCACGATGGCACTGCTGGGCGAGCAGGCCGCGCGCGCCGAGCGTGACCGTCTCGTCGCATTCCAGGCCGCGGAGGACGCACTCATGGACGCAGAACGCGACATCGAATCCGGCCGCTCCCCAGCGGTCCCACCCGCCGCGCCCCCCGCGCCGCCACCCGCGCAGCCCGCACCGCAGGCGCAAGCCGTACCAACCGCGGCGCGCTCCCCGCTGCCTCCACCAGACAC
>DASWYX010000123.1:0-12680 GCA_036404755.1 Pseudoduganella sp. | reverse complement strand
CCAGGAGTCGGATATCGACACGATCCGTGTGGTGCGCGAGCTGGCCGAAACCGGCCGCCTGGACGCTTCCCTCAACTGATCTTCAGCAGCCCGGGGTGCAATCCGGGCAAGTCTGCTTCGGCGGCGGCGATTTCTCCAGCTGCTGCGCCAGATCCCGCAGCGCCGTGCGCAATCCCTCTTCCACCACCGGGTGGTAGTAGGGCATCTCCAGCATGTGCTTGACCGTCATCCCCGTCTGGTGCGCCCAGGACATGAGATGGCCGACGTGCTCCATGCGCGGGCCGATCAATTCGGCGCCGAGGAAGAGGCCCGTGCCGTATTCGCCATAGACGCGCAGCATGCCCTTGTTCTGGCGCATGACGCGGCTGCGCCCCTGGTCCTCGAAGGAGACCATGCCGACCGCGAAGCTGCCCTTGTGCGAGCAGCACAGCTCAGGGTAGCTCGCGCCCAGGGTGACGATGTTCGGTTCGGTGAAAGCGATGACCAGGGGCGTGCGGCGCAGGCCGGGCCGCACGTCCGGATAGCTGGCGGCATTGCTGCCGGCGATCTTGCCCTGGTCGGCTGCTTCCGGCAGCAGGGGCAGCTCGTTGTTGGCGTCGCCGGCGATGAAGATCGGGCTGTCGCCGCACTGCATGGTCTTGCTGTCATAGAGCGGGATGCCGAGGGGGCCCAGTTGCAGGCCCGCGCGTTCGATATCAAGCTCGTCGACGTTTGGTTTGCGGCCGGTTGCCACCAGCAGGTATTCGTAGGATTCGATGCGTTCGGCGCCGGCGACATCGCGGCTGGTCACGCGCAGGGTTTCGCCCGCATTCTCCACGGACGTCACCTGGGTCTGGAAACGGAGGTCGAGTTCGGCGCCCAGCACGGCGGCGGCGTTTTCCTTCACCATGGGATCGCCCAGCTGCGCCACGCTGCTGCCGCGCGCGAACAGCGCCACGCGCACGCCCAGGCGGTGCAGAGCCTGGCCCAGTTCCAGGCCGATGACGCCGGTGCCGACGATGGCGATGGACTTCGGCAGGTCGGTCCAGTCGAATACCGCGTCGCTGCTGATCACGCGCTCGCCCGCCGCAGCCCAGGCTGGAGGGATCACGGGCGCCGAACCCGTGGCGATGACGATGCTGTGCGCTTCAACGATGGTGTGCTCGTCCACCTGCAGGCGGTTGGGACCGAGGAAGCGCGCGTAGCCGCGCAGCTTGCGCTCGGCCGGCATGCTCTCCATGCCGCTCAGCACGAAGCCGACAAAACGGTCGCGTTCCGACCGCACGCGCGCCATCACTTCCGTGCCATTGATGCGCACTTCATGCGGATGGACGCCGAAGCCGTGCGCCTCCGCCACCGCATGCGCCGCCTCGGCCGCCGCGATCAGCAGCTTGCTCGGCATGCAGCCGACGCGGGCGCACGTCGTGCCATACGGCCCGCCTTCGATCAGCACCACATCCTTGCCCGCCAGGAATGCCGAGCGATAGGCCGTCAGCCCCGCCGACCCCGCGCCAATCACGGCCACATCACAACGAATCGTTTCCATCGCTCTCTCCCCTTCTTGTATTGCCATCGTACACTTTTGTTATGGCCGATGCTGACAGATGGCCGGGGATGTATTAGGATGGCTTATCTTTTTGAACAAACATAAGCTCCACTTATGGAACATCTGGACTACCGCGCGCTGGCGGTGCTGGATGCCGTGGCCAGCCACGGCAGTTTCGAAAAGGCGGCTAACGCGCTCGGCATCAGCCAGCCGGCCGTATCCCAGCGTATCAAGGCGCTGGAGGATGCGGCTGGACGGCTCCTGATCATCCGCGGTTCCCCCGCCTTGCCGACCGGCCTGGGCCAACGCCTGATTTCGCACTATCGCAACGTGAAACTGATGGAGGCGGCGCTGGATATCGACCTGGGCAACCAGGTCAGCATGCCGGAAATCGCCGTGGCGGTGGATGCGGCCAGCCTGGCGACGTGGTTCCCGCTCGCGCTGCGTCCCCTGCTGTCGCCGCCGCGCTGCCAGCTCGATGTGGAATGCGCGGAGCGCGACGTGGCCCTGCACCTGGTGCGCGAGGGCGGCGTATTCGGCTGCGTGGCGGCCCGCGCCGACGCGCCGGGACTGGCGGCCAGCGGCGCGTCCACCACGCCGCTTGGCGGCATGCGCTATGTGTGCGTGGCTTCGCCGGCGTTTGCGGCGCGCTGGTTCGGCGACGGGTTCACTGCGGAAGCGGTGGCCTTGGCGCCGGCCGTCACCCATGAACGCGAGCTGACGGCGCGCTTCCTCGCGGCGGAGCTGGGCGTGGGGCGGCCCTTCCCGCATCACACACTGCCTTTGTCCCCCGCCTTCAACGATTTGCTGTTCGGCGGGCTGGCTTACGGCCTGCTGCCCTTCCTCCAGGCGGCGCAAGGCTTGTCGCAGGGCGCGCTGATTGACCTGCTGCCGGGGCGCTACATCGACGTGCAGCTGGACTGGCACGCGTGGGAGCTGGACACGCCGTTCACGAAATCATTATCCGAACAAGTCGTCGCGACCGCCCGGCGCTACCTCGCGCAACCTTAGCAGCGTAGGGCGGATCATTGATCCGCCGTGCGTCCCGGCACGCGGCCTCAAATATCGACCGGGTCCACCTCCAGCGACCACTTCGCCCGCGTCTTCATCTCGCGCAAGGCGTTCATCCACTCCCTGAGAAACGCCTGCAGCGCCGGCCGCGAATGCGACTCCACCAGCAGCTGCGCGCGGTCGACGTTATGCACGCGCGTCATGCTCATGGGGATGGGATCGTTGATCGTGATGCCGGGATGCTGCATGAGATCGCGCGCCTGCTTGAGGAAGTCGATCGCCAGCGCCAGCTCGGACGCTTCCGCCCGCAGCATGGCCTGGAACAGGTAGGGCGGCAGGCCCGCCTGTTCGCGCTCGGCCAGCAGCGAAGTGGCGAAATGGTCGTAGTCATGGGCCACCACCGCCGCATAAAGAGGATGCGAGGCGTAGGCCGTCTGGATCATCACCTCGCTGGTGTTGCCGCCCGCGCGCCCCGCGCGTCCGGCCACCTGCATCAGTTGCGCGAACAGGCGCTCACTGGCGCGGTAGTCCTGCGAGAACAGCGCGGTATCGGGATTCAGGATGCCGACCAGCGTCAGCTTCTTGAAGTCATGGCCCTTGGCGACCATCTGGGTGCCGATCAGGATATCGACCTCGCCGCGGTGCACGCTGTCGAAGGCTTCCTGCGCACTGCCCTTGCGGCGCGTGCTGTCCGCATCGATGCGCAGGATGCGCGCTTCGGGGAACAGCGCCTGCAAGCCCTCTTCCACGCGCTGCGTGCCGCGCCCCAGCGGTTGCAGGTCGACATTGCCGCAAGTGGGGCAATGGCGCGGGATGCGCATCTCCAGGCTGCAATGGTGGCAACGCAGGCGGAATTCCGGCTTGTGCAGCACCATGAAGGACGTGCAGCGCTTGCACTCGCTGACCCAGCCGCAGGATTCGCAGCAGATCACGGGGGAGTAGCCGCGGCGGTTCAGGAACAGCAAGGATTGCTCGCCGCGCGCCATGCGCTGGCGGATCGCGTCGATCAGGTTGGCGCTGAGGCCATCGCGGCCCTTGTCGCGCGCAGTGTCGATCAGCTTCACGGTGGGCAGCACGGCCTGCTGCACGGCCCGTTCGCGCAATTCCAGCTTGCGGTAGCGGCCCGCCAGCGCGTGGTGCCAGGTTTCCAGCGACGGCGTGGCGGAACCCAGCACCACGGGAATCTTCAGCTGGTGGGCGCGCCACACGGCCAGGTCGCGCGCCGAATAGCGCAAGCCTTCCTGCTGCTTGTAAGAGGGATCGTGCTCCTCGTCGATCACGATCAGCTTCAAATGCGGCAGCGAGGCGAGAATGGAGAGCCGCGTGCCCAGCACGATGCGCGCCCTGCCCTCGTGCGCGGCCAGCCAGTGCAGCATGCGCTCGCCCTCGGACAGGCTGCTGTGCAGGGTGGACAGCATCACGCCCGGGAAGCGCGCGCGGATATTGCCCTCCAGCTGGGGCGTCAGGTTGATTTCCGGGACGAGGATCAGGATCTGCCCCTGCGGCTCTCGCGCGAGGACCTGGGCGCAGGCCTGCAGGTAGACCTCGGTCTTGCCGCTGCCCGTCACGCCGTACAGCAGGAAGGGCGCAAAGCCCTGGGCGCCGCCGATGGCGTCAGCCGCCTCTTGCTGCGCGGCATTCAACACCGGCGCAGCGGCCGGCGTGCCGTCGTGGACATCCTCCATCTTGCCCAGCTTCTTGATGGCGCGGTCCAGCGCGACGGTGGTCAGCACGCGCAGGTTCTTCGGCAAGCCCGGCAGTGCGACTTCACCCAGCGGACGCTGGTAATATTCCGCCGCGAATCCCGCCAGCGCCAGCCATTGCGCGGACAAAGGCGCCAGCTGGCTGCGCACCGCCAGCGCATCCTTCAGCTTTTCAAGAGGGACATCCGTCTCCTGTAGTACCGCAACAATGAGCCCAACCACCTCCCGCCGGGCGAACGGGACCATTGCCAATTGTCCTACACGCGGTACCTCGGATTGTTCACAATTCCAGCGGTAATCGAACACGGAATTGAGCGGTGTATCGAGGGCGATTCTAAGAATGCATTGCGCCATCCGGGCCTTTGTCGATCGATTCTTTAACTATCCACAGATTCTGGGGATAACTTTGTGGAAAATGGACTCTTGATCGGGTGCAAGCGCTAACCCTCAAGTTGCGATCCCGGTAAACCGCTCAAAATCCCATGAATTTTCTCTTTTAAAAACAGTCACTTGCAAACGCTCTCCTAGGAGAGCCAAAAACCGCATATTTTTCCTCGTGCTGTGTATAAGTCCAGTATATAGAGAGCGGTTTTTCGCCGAAATCAAGCTTTTTCTGCGGCTGAGTCTGTGGAAATCGCCTTGTTGCGGCACAGCAGGACGCGGGACATTGTACCTGTGCGGAAACACGAAGGTTTGCGTTCTCGCAACAGTTTTTTACCGCAAAAACTTACCAAATAATCATGCGGCGCAACATTGTTCTAAGACTATTCCTACAAATTCCTACTAAGTGCCGGTTTACTAAGGTCTTTTCTATTTTTTCCACAGTTTTTGTGGATAACTTTGTGGAGAATGAACCACTAATGTCCTTTCCCGCACTGGATAAGCTTTACCCGCCGGTAAACATTGTCTAAAACAGCAGGAAATAACCTCTTAAAAATCAATGACTTGGAAACGGCTTCAGGGCGAAGGAGAAGCCGCTGCACAATATTTCTACAGCAGAAAATTTTGTGCATAAGTCAGTCCACACTAACAGCGATGCAGCATGAAAAAAGGCGCGTTCCAGTGGAAACGCGCCTTTGGAGCGAAACTACAATCAGGCTGCGCGCATGGCACGGCTATGGCTGTGGACGGTTTCTACCAGGACCGACACCGATTCCGGCGGCGTGAACTGGGAAATGCCGTGACCCAGATTAAAGACGTGGCCGGTATTATGCTTGCCAAACGACTCCAGCGTGCGCACGGCTTCGGCACGGATCTGGTCCGGCTGGGCGAACAGCACGGCCGGGTCGATATTGCCCTGCAGGGCCATCTTGTGGCCGACCAGCGCGCGCACCTTGCCCAGGTTGGCGGTCCAGTCCAGGCCCATGGCGTCGGCGCCGATGGCGGCAATTTCCTCGGCCCAGTGGCCGCCGCCCTTGGTGAAGACGATGGCGGGGATCTTCACGCCGTCCACTTCGCGTTTCAGCATGGAAACTACCTGCTGCATGTATTTCAGGCTGAACTGCTGGTAGGCGCCGTCGGCCAGCGCACCGCCCCAGGAATCGAAGATCATCACGGCTTGCGCGCCGGCATCGATCTGGGCGTTCAGGTACTCGGCCACGGCGCGCGCGTTAATGTCCAGGATGTGGTGCATCAGGTCCGGACGGCCGTACAGCATTTTCTTGATGGTGTGGAACTCGCGCGAGCCCTGGCCTTCGACCATATAGCAGGCCAGCGTCCATGGGCTGCCAGAGAAGCCGATCAGGGGCACGCGGCCATTCAGCTCGGTGCGGATCTGGGTCACGGCCTTGAACACATAGTCGAGCGAGCCCGCTTCCGGCAGGCGCAGCTTCTTCACATCCTCTTCCGTTACCAGCGGACGCTCGAACTTCGGCCCCTCGCCTTCCACGAAATACAGGCCCAGGCCCATCGCGTCCGGCACGGTCAGGATGTCGGAGAACAGGATGGCCGCATCCAGCGGATAGCGGTCGATCGGCTGCAGGGTCACTGCCGTAGCCAGGTCCGGATTGGTGGCCAGGCCCATGAAGGAGCCGGCCTTCTGGCGCGTTGCCCGGTATTCCGGCAGATAACGCCCCGCCTGGCGCATCAGCCAGACCGGCGTGTATTCGGTCGGTTGGCGCAGCAGCGCACGCAGGAAGGTATCGTTCTGGAGCGGGGCAAATTGTGGCATGGAAGACAATGAAAAGCGGGAAGAAAGACGCTATTATCGCATCCTTGCCCTCTTAATACGTGACCGATGACTACTCCTACCACCGCACCCTACGGCGCCTGGCCCTCGCCCATCAGCGCGGATCTGGTGGCTGCCGGCGCCACGCCCCTGTCCTCCATCGCCCTGCGCGGCGACGATATCTTCTGGCTTGCCGGCCGCGCCGCCGAAGCGGGCCGCAACACGCTGATGCGCCGCCGCGATGGAAAGGTGCAGGAGTTGACGCCTTTGCCATTCAATGTGCGCAGCCGCGTGCACGAATACGGCGGGGGCGCCTATTCCGTCGCCGGCGACAGCGTCTTCTTCTCGCATTTTGCGGACAACCGCCTGTACCGCAAGGATGGCGCGGGCGAACCCCTGCCCTTCACGGCCACCGGCCGCCAGCGCTATGCCGACTTCGTGGTCGATACAAAGCGACAGCGCCTGATCGCCGTGCGCGAGCAGCACCCGGAGGACGAGGGCTCCCACGCGCAACCGGTGAACACGCTGTGCGCAGTCGGTTTCGACGGCGGCGAGAATGTGCTCGCGCTGGGCGACGATTTCTATTCCTCGCCGCGCCTGTCGCCGGACGGCGGCAAGCTGGCCTGGCTGAGCTGGAGCCATCCGCGCATGCCCTGGCAGGGTACGGAACTGTGGCTGGCCGAGGTGCATGAGGATGGTTCTCTGGGCGCGGTGCGCCGCGTGGCGGGCGGCCCGAACGAATCGATCTGCCAGCCGGAATGGTCGCCGGCGGGAGAGCTGCATTTCGTGTCCGACCGCAGCGGCTGGTGGAACCTGCACCGCCTGGGCGCAAACGGCACGGAGCCCCTGTGCCGCATGGATGCCGAATTCGGCTCGCCGCACTGGACCTTCGGCAATTCGATGTACGGCTTCACGCCGGACGGCGAGATCGTCTGCACTTATATAGAGAAGGGCGTCAGCAAACTGGCCCGCCTGCACAATGGCGCGCTCGATCCGATCGCCAATCCCTACCAGGAAATCCGCGAACTGAAGGTGGGCGACGGCTTCGTCGTGCTGCTGGCCGGCAGCCCGACCATCCCCGCCGAAATCGCGCGCATCGACCTGGCGACCGGCGTGCTGGACGTGCTGGAGCGCTCCATCGCCACGCTGCCGCACGTGGGCTACCTGTCCATCCCGGACAGCATCAGCTACCCCAGCGCGAACGGCCGCACGGCCCACGCTTTCTTCTATCCGCCAACGAACCGGGACGTGCAGGCGCCGGCTGGCAGCAAGCCGCCCGTGATCGTGATCAGCCACGGCGGCCCGACCGGCATGGCGGCCAGCACGCTGAAACTGGCCACTCAGTACTGGACCAGCCGCGGCTTCGGTGTGCTGGACGTGAACTACGGCGGCAGCGCAGGCTTCGGCCGCGAATACCGCGATGCGCTGAAAGGCCAGTGGGGCATCGTGGACGTGGAGGACTGTATCGCCGGCGCCCAGCACCTGGTCGCCAGCGGCCTGGCCGACGGTGAACGCCTGATCGTGCGCGGCGGCAGCGCGGGCGGCTTCACCACGCTGTGCGCGCTGACCTTCCACGATGTCTTCAAGGCCGGCGCCAGCTATTACGGCGTGTCCGACCTGCAGGGCCTGGACGACGACTCGCACAAGTTCGAATCGCACTACAACGAGTACCTGATCGCAGCGAAGGCGGAAGCCCCGGCCCTGTATGCGCAGCGCTCGCCCATCCACCACACCAGCCGCCTGTCGCGCCCCATGATCTTCTTCCAGGGCCTGGACGACAAGGTGGTGCCGCCGCAGCAGTCCGAAATGATGGTGGAAGCGCTGAAGGAGCGCGGCGTGCCGGTCGCCTATGTGCCGCTGGAAGGCGAAGGCCATGGCTTCCGCAAGGCGGAGAACATCGTGCGCACACTGGAAGCGGAACTGTACTTTTACCAGCGCATCTTCGGTCTGCCGGTGGCCGATGGCCCGGCTCCTGTGGTGATCGATAATTTCTGATGAGTGATGCGCTGTTGGCGGAGTTCGACGCGCTCGAACTCCCCGAGAAGATGATTCTCGCCCTGCTGGCACTGATGGGCGATCCCGTCGGCCGCACGGCCATCCTCGACCAGCTGGTCAAGGCCGGCGTCAACGATGTGAATGGCCAGCCCTTCACCGTGATGACGCTGGACGATCCGCTGATCAAGCTGGAACGCCTGGCCTTCGCCAGCGTGGTCACGGCGCGCGGCTATGTTTGCAACGCCAAGCTGCGCTGGCCCGCCATCCGCGCCGCCATCGGCGCCCACATGCTCGATGAGCTATGCCAGGCGCATGAAGCGCTCAACCCGATGCGGCAGAACTGGAATGGCGCCTACGAGCCGCGCAGCTACCGCCACGGCGTGGCGCGCCTGCGCATGGCCCTGCTGCGCGGGCGTCCGCCGCAGGAAGTGATGCCGCTGCTGGCCGCCTGCATGGTGTGCTACGAGGCGGCACAGCTGCATCCGATTGTCGACATCTTCACCCGCCCCTTCGAGGGGGGCATGCTGCTGCTGGTGCATCCGCTGCTGCAGGACGACGTGCTGATGCTGCTGCTCCAGCACACGCAGCGCGAACCTGCGCTGGCGCCGCTGGTACGCGGCTATGCGGAGCGCCATTTCCAGCGCCGCATCGCGGGCGAACACATCGTCAGCCCGGCGCTGCGCCTGGCGCTGGCCGAGCATGCGATCCTGTGCGGACAGCTGGCCGAAGCCACGCGCTACCTGGAAGGCGTGGACGGTGCGCTGGCGCAGTTCTTCTCCAGCGTGGTGCTGCTGCTGCGCGGCGAAGCCACGCCTGCACTGGCGGGCTTCGAAGCGGCGCTGAAAGCCATCCGGCGCGAGTCCGGCAAGCGCAAGCACCTGTTCCAGGGCATGGGCGGCCATCTCTACGTCGTGGCGCTGCTGCGCGCCGGCGAAGCGAAGCACCTGAAGGCCGCCGAAAGCTACCTGGAACTGGCTGTGCACGCCCAGCACAATCCGGACAGCGCCGTCTACCAGCAACTGAGCATGCTGCGCCAGATCCGCGCCGGCACCATGCAGGCCGACATCGTGCTGTCGCGCGCCTGGGAAACGCCGATGCAGGCGCAGATGTTCCAGTCCCTGCTCTATTACTGGCTCGCACTGCCGCAGCTGAAGCAGCGCCGCGCCGAACTGCAGGACCTGGTGCAGAACGCCGAAGCGGCTGGCTTCCTGTTCATCGCGGCGCAGGCGCAAGGCCTGCTTGGCCATCTCGGCGACGAAGGCGCCGCCACGCAGGCGGCCGGGCTGCGCGCGAAGCTTGGCCTGCCCGATCTCGCCACCTGGTTCGAACGGCAGGAAGCCTGGCAGCGCCAGCTGACGGCCCTGATCAACCTGCAGCAGGGCGTGCCGGACAGCGGCGGCGAAACACGCCTGGTCTGGGTCATCAGCCTGGGCGCGCGCCATGGCATCGCGGAAGTCGAACCGCGCGAGCAGAAGCGCGACGCGCGCGGCGGCTGGGGCAAGGCACGCCCGGTCGCGCTGAAGCGGCTGCGCGAGGAAGCTGCGCAGCTGGATTTCCTGACGCCGCAGGACGTCCGCATCAGCAGCACCATCGCGCCATCGCGCCAAGCCTATTCTTCCGGGCTGCGCTACGACATCGATACCGGGCAGGCCGCGCTGGCCCTGGTCGGCCATCCGCACGTCTACTGGATGGACGCGCCGGATACGCGCGTTGAACTGAATGGCGGTGAGCCCGAGCTGCTGATACGCACGCTCAACGGCCAGTTGCGCCTGACCCTGCAGCCGCCCGTGAGCGATCCGAATGCCGGCGTGATCGTGGTGAAGGAAGCGCCGAACCGGCTGCGCGTGGTCAGCGTCAACGACGAGCACCGCCGCATCGCCGCCATCATCGGCGATGGCCTGACCGTGCCGCTGCATGCGGAAGAGCAGGTGCTGAAGGCGATCGGTGCGGTGTCCTCGGTGGTCACCGTGCAGTCGGACATCGGCGCCGGCGCCGCCAACGCCGAGCAGGTGGAAGCGGACAGCCGCCTGCACGTACACCTGCTGCCTTACCAGCAGGGCCTGAAGATGCAAGTGCAGGTGCGCCCGCTGCCGGATGCGGGCCCCTATTACGCGCCCGGCGCCGGCGCCGAAAGCGTGATTGCCGACGTCAGCGGCCGCTCCGTGCAGGCGCGCCGCAACCTGGCGGGCGAGCGCGACGCCGAGCGCCAGCTGGTGCTCAAATGCGAAGTGCTGGAACAGGCGGAGCAGGACCACGGCGAGTGGCTGCTGGGCCAGCCCGCGCTGGCGCTGGAACTGCTGGCCGAGCTGCAAGAGCAGGACAATGTGGTCATCGCCTGGCCGGAAGGCGAAACCTTCCGCATCACGAAGCCCGTCTACACCAGGCAGCTGCGCCTGAACATCAAGAGCAAAAAGGACTGGTTTGCCGCCAGCGGCCAGCTGCAGATCGACGAGGAGCGCGTGATGGACCTGCGCTCGCTGCTGGACCTGATCCGCGCCAACAAGAGCCGCTTCATCGCGCTCGGTGACCAGCAGTTCCTGGCGCTGTCCGACGAACTGCACCGCCGCCTGCAGGAACTGGCAGCCTACGGCGAAGACGACGACGCGGGCATGAAGGTGCACCGCCTGGCCGCCTTCGTGCTGGAGGAACTGGCGTTCGACGTGGGCATCGTGGAAGCGGACCGCATGTGGAAGGAGCACATGGCGCGCATCGAAGCGGCCGCCGCCTACACGCCGCAGCTGCCCAGCACACTGCAGGCGGAGTTGCGCGACTACCAGCGCGAAGGCTTCGAATGGCTGGCGCGCCTGGCCCACTGGGGCGTGGGCGCCTGCCTGGCCGACGATATGGGCCTGGGAAAGACGCTGCAGGCGCTGGCCCTGATCCTGCTGCGCGCGCCGCAAGGCCCTACCCTCGTCGTGGCGCCGACATCCGTCTGCCTGAACTGGGCGGCCGAAGCGGCGCGCTTCGCGCCCACGCTGAACGTGAAGCTGTTCGGCACGGGCGACCGCGAAGCCATCATCGGCAATGCGGGTCCCTTCGACCTGGTGATTGCCAGCTACGGCCTGCTGCAGCTGGAATCGGAGCGCTTCACGAAACAGCACTGGCACACCATCGTGCTGGACGAAGCGCAGGCCATCAAGAACGCCGCCACCAAGCGCTCGCAGGCCGTGATGGCGCTGCAGGGCGATTTCCGCATGGTGGCCACCGGCACGCCGCTGGAAAACCACCTCGGCGAATTGTGGAACCTGTTCCGCTTCATCAATCCGGGTCTGCTGGGCAGCCACGAACAATTCAACCTGCGCTTTGCGGGGCCGATCGAACGCCAGCAGGACCACCGCGCCGAAGTGGGCGCGCGCAACCGGCTGCGGCGCCTGATCGGACCCTTCGTGCTGCGCCGCACCAAGGCCCAGGTGCTGACGGAACTGCCGGCGCGCACCGAGATCACGCTGGAAGTGGATCTGTCGGCGGAAGAGACGGCGCTGTATGAATCGCTGCGGCGCGAAGCGCTGGACAAGCTGGCGGCCATCGACGTCCCGGTGGACAAGAAATCCATGCAGATCCTGGCCGAGATCATGAAACTGCGCCGCGCCTGCTGCAATCCCAACCTCGTGGCGCCGGACCTGAAACTTCAGAGCAGCAAGCTGGCCGCCTTCGCCCACCTGGTGGACGGCCTGCTGGAAAACCGCCACAAGGTGCTGGTATTCAGCCAGTTCGTCGACCACCTGACCCTGATCCGCGCGCACCTGGAGCGCCAGGGCATCAGCTACCAGTATCTCGACGGTTCCACGCCGATGGCCCAGCGCAAGCAGGCGGTCGATGCGTTCCAGGCCGGCGATGGCGATCTCTTCCTCATCAGCCTGAAAGCGGGCGGTGTGGGCATCAACCTGACGGCGGCCGATTACGTGATCCATATGGACCCGTGGTGGAATCCGGCCGTGGAAGACCAGGCGTCGGACCGCGCCCACCGCATGGGTCAGTTGCGGCCTGTAACCATCTATCGCCTTGTGGCGAGCCACACCATTGAAGAAGGCATCGTCGACCTGCACGCGCACAAGCGCGAACTGGCGGACAGCCTGCTCGACGGCAGCGACACGGCCGCGCGCATGACGGCCGAGGATATGCTGGCCATGCTGCACGAGGGCCTGCGGCGCTAAGTAAACGTGCGGCAAAATTCTTGCGGCGGGTCTATGATGAAGACATAAGCTTCAAGGAGACATCATGGTCGATACTCTGCTGCGCGTCTTCGACAACTTATCCGTTGCGGAACAGGCGCGCGAAG
>DASWYX010000122.1:0-4231 GCA_036404755.1 Pseudoduganella sp. | reverse complement strand
GGGGCTGCCAGTGTGGCTGACGGCATGGCGGCCGGCGAGGCGGCTGGTGACGCCGCCGGTGTGGCCGCTGCGGCGGGGGCGAAGTCGAAGTGCCAGGTGTCGGTGGTCGGCGACGCGGCAGCGGTGCCTGCTGCGCAGATGGCCAGCAGCGCGGCGCACGCATGGTGGACGCGGCGCGACAGGAGCGATGCCGGCGGCGTGTACGCGGCGGCCGATGCAGGCGACGTTTGCGCGGCGTACGATGCCGGAGGGGACACGTGGACGTCGCCGGCAGGCGGGGGGCGGTGGGAAGAGGAGGGGGCGTGCATCGGCGTCATTTCAGCTCGATCTTGAGCGGGGAGCGGAGGCGGGCGGTTTCGGCGGCGATGAACTGGTCCCAGGCGGCCTTGCTGGCGTAAGGGCTGCCGCGGCTCCATGCGGCGCCAACGTAGTAGCGCAGCGGCTTGCCGGATTCGACGGGCGCGGTGATCAGCTCATTGAGCGAGTCTTCCGCGTAGCCCGTTGACGAGGGGACGATGACGGCGACGCCGAATGCGCCATTGCTCTTTTGCTCAACCCACTGGCTGAGCGAGCCGGCCGCGCGGGCGGGGACCACGACCGGCGACTGTCCCTTGTCGGTCGGGTTCTTGTTCAGGCCCAGCGCGGCGGTAAGACGGGGCACGCCGCTGAAAGTGAAGGTGCTGTCGATCTGGTCGAAGTAGTGGCCTGCGTCCACGGTGAAACGCTTCACTTCGGAGACTTTGATGCCGGCCGCATCCCAGCTGTCATACGAGAGTTCGAAGATGGCGCGGATCGGGCCATTGGCCAGCACTTTCCAGCTGGCGTAATTGCGCCCTGTGTACAGCGACTTGCCATCCCAGATACCGATGCCGCCGGCCCCGCGCGAGCGGCCGACGTTGTACATGTCCATGCCCTCGCCCTCGTCCTTGTGGTAATGGTCGTGGCCCTTGTTGTACCAGCGGTCGACAATTGGATAGTCGACGCGCTTGAACCAGATATCGAGGCCGCTGGTGACTAGCACTTCCTTGTCGCTGCCCGGCCCGGCAGGAGCGCCGAGGGCCGGGCCGTAGGTGCGGTGGGCGACCTTGTCGTTCTCCCACGCGAAATCGTCCAGGCGTTCCGGCACGTAGCGCGCGAAGACTTTGGACGGGAAGGGGGCGGTCAGCGTGCCGCTCTTTTCGACGGTGAAGGTGGCGCTACGCTCGCCTGCCGCGAAATCATGCTGGAAAATCAACTCGCCGTAAGCGATGCCCTTGCCCTCCGGGTCTTTCGCTTCCGGCAGCACATTGGTGACCTGATAGGGCAGCGCATTGCCTTTGGAATCGCGTACCGTGATCTGCTGCAGCAGGGCGCCCGGCAGCGCGCGGTTCACTTCCGCCCATGGCACGGTAATCGTTTCGGAGGGACGCGCCTGCGCCAGGTCGTGGCTCGCGGTGATGGTCAGGCGCTCGGCGGCCTGGGCGCAGCCGGTGGCGGCGAGCAAGAGAAGGAGGGCTTTGATCTGCATGGTCTCTCGTTGTTGTAATCACAAAGGCGCTTCGAGTATTGAATTTCACGCATGGACAGTCAACGGAGCCAGGCACATTAATCATGTAAATGAGCGGATACAGAGCGAAAGCGGCGGAAGCAGGGGAGGTCGGCTGCCTGTATAATATGCAGCCCGCCGCCTGCCCGTTGCGTCTATGACGAAGCAGCCGGTAAAACAGGAGCTTTACGTGAAACCAATTCTCTTTGCGGCCGGCCTGGCCTTCGGCACCGTGGTGTGGGCTGCTCCCGCTGCGCCTGTGCAGACGCGCGATGTGCCGGTCAACCAGTTCATGCAGGGCCGCCTGCCGCTGCAGATGGCGCTGAATGTTCCGGTGCCGGTGGAGTACCAGCAGGCCAAAATCAAGAAGATCGGCTATTCGTACTGGATGCGCCCTGCCGACGCGGCGACGGCTACCGCGGCCAACCTGCCGAACCGCAACGGCTATATGTATGGCTCGACCGCGACCAACGTCACGTATGACGCGAGCCATCGCGTGTTTTATGGCATCGACGATCCGGGTTCGCTGAACAAGCTGAAAGGCGCCGCCACCAATATCCAGGTCAAGCAGTTCAAGGATGGCAAGCATCCGGCCGTGCTGCTGTCCATGATCAGCGGCACAACCGGCCAGCCGGCCTATTTCCTGTACATGGCGACGGGCGTGAAAAATGAAGTGTTCTTCCTGTCCTTCCGCGCGCCGGATGGCCGCCCGGACATCGGCGACGCCGTCTGGGCCAAGCTGGCGGCCAATATCAAATAAAGAGGAATGGTCTCAGCATGACCGAGAAAAGCATCGCCCCAGGGGCAGCCGCAGCAAACGGCAGTATCGGCGGCAGCCGCAGGATCAGCGTCGCGCCCATGATGGACTGGACGGACCGCCACTGCCGTCACTTCCACCGCATCATTTCGCAGCACACCTGGCTCTATACGGAAATGGTGACCACGGGCGCCCTGGTATACGGCGATGTTGAGCGTCACCTGCGCTTCAACGAGGAAGAGCATCCGGTTGCCCTGCAACTGGGCGGCTCCGACCCGGCGGATCTGGCCACCAGTGCGAAGCTGGGCGAGAAGTGGGGCTACGACGAGATCAACCTGAATTGCGGCTGCCCGTCCGAGCGCGTGCAGAAGGGCGCTTTCGGCGCCTGCCTGATGTCCGAGCCGGAACTGGTGCGCGACTGCGTGAAGGCGATGAAGGATGCGGTGGATATCGACGTCACCGTGAAGCACCGCATCGGCATCGATTGCGAGGAAAGCTACGATTTCGTGCGCGATTTCGTGGGCACGGTGGCGCAAGCCGGCTGCACGACCTTTATCGTCCATGCCCGCAATGCGATCCTGAAGGGCCTGTCGCCGAAGGAAAACCGCGAGATCCCGCCGCTGAAGTATGAATACGCCTACCAGCTGAAGAAGGATTTCCCGCAGTTCGAAATCCTGATCAATGGCGGCATCAAGACTGTCGAAGAAATCGACGAGCACCTGAAGCACGTGGATGGCGTGATGCTGGGCCGCGAGGCTTATCACAATCCCTACCTGATGGCGTCCTTCGACCAGCGCTATTACGGCAGCAGCGCGCCGCAGAAGACGCGCGAGGAAGTGCTGCGCGCGATGATTCCTTATATTGCTGCGCAACTGGCAAGTGAAGGCCCGCGCGGGCTGAAGCTGAATTCCATTACCCGTCACATGCTGGGTCTGCTGGCCGGCATGCCTGGCGCGCGCCAGTTCCGCCAGACCCTTTCCGACTCCCGCAAACTCGCCGCCGGCGATCCTCACCTCCTCCTCGAAGCGCTCAGCCGCACTCCGCTCGCGGCCTGAGCCCCATCTTTCCTTTGGCGCAACAACGTTTGCGCCGAAGAAACAACGTTTGCGTGTTTTTTGAGCAGATTGTGCTTGCCCTGCAGCAATAAGGGCAACTATAATTTCTTGATAGACACACAATCTCCCTCGCTTTTCCTGTGTGTTTGCGGTCGAAATACGACAGGTTTCGGCTCTTGGCGAACGGCAACTTTGCATTCGCAGTCATTGTTTGCTACTGTCGATACTTGCGTGGAAGCAAGGGGCAGTGGGTGCAGACAACATTTGCACTCCCTGTGCAATCAACAACGTGTGTCATTAATAATTAAAGAGCCGAAATGAATTTGAGCAAAATGAAAGTGGGGACTCGCCTGGGTCTCGGGTTTGCACTGGTATTGGTGTTCCTGGTCGCCGTTACCGTTGTGGGTATTTTCCGCATGGCTCAGATCCAGGACCGACTGGATCATGTTGTTAGTGTCAACACTGTTGCGACCCGCCTGGTGGTCGACATGCGCAACAACGTTGCCGATCGCATTACCTCCCTGCGCATCCTGACGCTGATGGCCGATGCCAGCGATATGGAGCCGGAAATGGCCCGCATCAAGGAGCAGGCCAAGAAGTATGACGAAGCCGCCAAGAAGCTGAGCACGATCTACGCTGCTAACGCTACCCCGGAAGAAAAAGCCCTGCTGGCGCAAGTGAAGGAAAGCGAAGCCGTGGCCATGCCTGCCATCGCCAAGGCTTCCGAACTGTGGCTGGCGAATGACGCCGTGTCCGCCACCAAGATCCTGATCAAGGAAATCCGCCCTGCGCAGAAGAAGTGGATGGATGGCCTGGAGCAGCTGGCTGCCCTGGAAGACAAGCTGAACGAACAAGTGAAGACCGACGCCGCAGCCGGTTTCTCCAGCGCCCGCC
>DASWYX010000121.1:0-2068 GCA_036404755.1 Pseudoduganella sp. | reverse complement strand
GCAATATCGTCTGGGCGTGGATCTTTACCATTCCGGCGTCCGCCTTCGTGGCGGCGATCGCCTGGTGGCTCGGCACGCACATCATGTGATCTGCTGCTGGGTGATGAAGAAGGGGCCTGCGGGCCCCTTTTTTTCGCCCTTGCCTGTTTCTCATATCTGAGATAAATTCTCTCATATGGGAAATTCATTTGAAGACAGATTGATCCAGCGGCTGGCGGCGCTGCGCGAGGAGCGCGGCATGTCGCTGGAGGAACTGGCGGCGGCCAGCGGCATCAGCCGCGCCACCTTGTCGCGCCTGGAGCGCGGCGAATCGAGTCCGACGGCGGCGCTGCTGGGCAAGCTGTGTGCGGTGTACGGCATGCCGATGTCACGCCTGATCGCGGAAGTGGAAGTGCAGCCGGCGCAGCTGATCCGCCACGAGGAGCAGCCGACCTGGCACGATCCGGAAACGGGCTTCCAGCGCCGCATGGTGTCGCCGCCGGCCCGCGGCTATGCGCTGGAGCTGATCGAAGGGCGGCTGCCGGCGCATGCGGTGATCGATTATCCGCAGCCGCCGGTGCGCGGGCTGGAGCAGCATCTGTGGATGCTGTCCGGCGAGCTCGATTACACGCTGGACGGTGTCGTGTACCGCCTGCGCAAGGGCGATATGCTGCGCTTCCATTTGTACGGCGCCACGCGCTTTTCCTGTCCCGGCCCGCATGGGGCCCATTACCTGATTGCGATATGCGAACCATAAGTGAACTGGATGCGGCCGGCCTGCGCGCGCACGTTGATGAACTGGCCGATGTGCTGCGCGATTGCGTGCTGAATGGCGCGAGCGTGGGCTTTGAGTTGCCTTGTCCGCACGAGGAAGTGCGTGCCTTCTGGCTTGGGCTGGTCGGCGCGGTCGAACGGCGCGAGCGGCGCTTGTTCGTCGTGCGCGACGACGCTGGCGTGATTTGCGGTACGGTGCAGCTGGTGCTGGCCGGCATGCCGAATGGCCGGCATCGCGCGGAGATTTCGAAGATGCTGGTGCATTCGCGCATGCGCCGGCGGGGGATTGCGCAGTCGCTGATGCTGCACGCCGAAGCCGTCGCGCGCGCGGAAGGGCGGACGCTGATTGTGCTGGATACCTGTACCGGGTACGGGGCGGAGGTGATGTACCGGAAACTGGGCTACCAGGAATGCGGCGTCATCCCCGAGTACGCGACCATGCCGGATGGGACGCTGGGCTCGACCACCTTCATGTACAAGCTGCTGCGGGCCGCATAAACGGCGGATCAATGATCCGCCCTACGCCGTCCGATGGAACATGGTTTGGCCCCGGAGGGGCTGTAGGGCGGATCATTGATCCGCCGGGGCGTCGTGGCAGACTACGCAGAGTTTGTTGCCGTCGGGGTCGCGGAAGTAGGCGCCGTAGTAGTTGGCGTGGTACTCGGGCCGTAAGCCGGGCGGGCCCTCGCATGCACCGCCATGCGCCAGCGCCGCGGCATAGGCGGCGTCGACCGCCGCGCGCGAGTGCGCGAGCAGCGCCACCATTTGTCCATTGCCGCAACTGGCAGGTTCGCCGTCAAACGGCCTTCCGATGAGGAAGAGGGGCCGTCCCCCCCCTGCGGGTTGCCAGCCCGCCCACGGCCGCGCATCGTCGCGGAAGCGCGGCACGTTGCCCAGCGCCGCCATGACAGCGGCATGGAAGCGGTAGGCGCGCCCGAAATCGCTGACGCCGAGGAAAACGTGGGAGATCACCTGGCTAACCCGCCGCGTCGACCATGCGCGCCGCAACGCGCATGCGCCAGCTGCGGCGCAGGAAGAAGAGGCCTGCCGCCACCCCCACCGCGCCGAACAGCATCGCCGGCACGGCCTCATGTCCGCTGGCCGCAGTGAGCATGAAGTTCACGCCCACGCCGCACATGAACAGGGACACCGCCGCGCTGAACCACCAGTTCTCCGCATGGCTGGCGCCCGTCGTGTAATTCCTGTGCGCCAGCGCCTTGAACACGCCGTTGCGCGATGCGCCCACGACCAGCAGCTGGTCGCCCTCGTTGATGCCAATGGCTTTGGACGTCTGCATTTCCACCGCCTGTCCGTT
>DASWYX010000120.1:0-22647 GCA_036404755.1 Pseudoduganella sp. | reverse complement strand
TGCCGGTGTAGGTGGAGTGATAGATAGGATCACGGCGCATCGTGATGCGGTCGATCGTGAAGACGGGGAACCAGTCCTGCTCATTGTAATAGCCGGTATGGTCGCCGTATGGACCTTCCAGCGCATGCTCGTAGCCGGACGCATGGTTTTCATCCGGATAGATATGGCCTTCGAGCACGATCTCGGCGGAGGCCGGCACGCGCAGCTCGCTGCCGATCGCCTTCACCAATTCAGTACGGCTGCCGCGCAGCAGGCCGGCGAACTGGTATTCGGACAGGGTATCGGGCACCGGCGTGACCGCGCCGAGGATGGTGGCCGGGTCGGCGCCCAGCGCCACGCACACCGGATAGGGCTGGCCGGGATTGCGGATGCAGTGTTCGCGGAAGTCCAGCGCGCCGCCGCGGTGGGCCAGCCAGCGCATGATCACTTTATTAGGGCCCAGCACCTGCTGGCGGTAGATGCCCAGGTTCTGGCGCTTCTTGTTGGGGCCTTTGGTGATAACGAGGCCCCAGGTGATCAGGGGCGCCACGTCGCCAGGCCAGCAATGCTGGATCGGCAGGCGGCCCAGGTCCACGTCGTTCCCTTCCCACACGATTTCCTGGCAGGGCGCGCCGCGCAGCTCTTTCGGCGACATATCCCACACCGCCTTGACCAGGGAGCCCATGCCCATCAAGTCCTTGAAGCCCTTGGGCGGTTCCGGCTCCTTCAGCTGGGCCAGCACGTGGCCGATCTTGCGCAATTCGCTCACGTCTTCGGCGCCCATGCCGAGCGCGACCCGGCGCGGGGTGCCAAACAAATTGCCGAGCACGGGAATATCAAAACCGGTTGGTTTTTCGAACAAAATTGCCGGTCCGGCCGCGCGGAGGGTGCGATCGCACACTTCCGTCATTTCAAGGTGTGGCGAAACTGGCACAGAAATGTGCTTCAGTTCATCTTTTGCTTGCAATTGGGAAAGAAAATCACGCAGATCGGTGTACTTCATATTTTTTTACGATTTTTTTGCACTCAACACGCCGGCTGAGCACTTTTGAACAAGTGGTTGATTTTATTGGTTTTTGCCAACACACACATGGAAAAATCATACTCAAAAGTAATAAGAAACTCTCGCGTTAGTATTGACGTCGTATAATGCGGCTTCTACAATTTGACCTACTTGATGAGGATATGGCTACTTCGCCAACATAAATTGTCCTCATTACATTCACGGAGTCCGGGCTCCACATGACATTTTAAGGAGTGTTTTTCGCAAGGCGTCTGCCTTCCCTCCCGGAGAAAAGTTGGATTGCGACTGGTCCCCATAGATCGACCAGCTCATGCAAACAATGATGGCGTCAACCAGCGGCACGCACAGTGCGGCGGCTGACGAAGATAACACTGATGTAACGACATAGGCATGTCGAAGACTGCGATTACACGCAGCGGGTACGCTTTTGACTTACATTTCAGGGGAGTTCTATGAACAATCGACTGACTGGGCTGGCTACTGCCGCCCGCACCCTGGCTAGCCAGCCAGCGGCGCTCCTGTCTGCGTCGCGCATTTCGGCTCGTGGCCTGCTGGCCACCGCTCATCACACGATGAGCATCTTTGGCATCACCGCGCTGGTCATGATCGGCGTACTGTATTTCCGCCCTGACCTGGCTGTCTCGCTGAGCAAGACCCTGGTTGGTGAAACCGCGCCGGAAGCGCCCATTGTGAGCGTGCCTCCGCTGTCCGAACTGATGGAAGCCCCGGCCGTGGCCAAGACGGCTCCTGTGGCTGCTGCAGAGCCCGCACCGACGTCCGATGAAAAGGCGTTGATGGGGACCCGCAAACAGCAGGAATTCGTCACCAACTGGCTGTCCAAGCGTTACCGCGTGGCCGGCGACGCCACCAATATGCTGGTTTCCACCGCTTACCTGACGGCGCGTGAAATCAAGCTGGACCCGCTGCTGATCCTGGCCGTGATGGCCATCGAATCGGGCCTGAATCCGTTTGCCGAGTCGCCAATGGGCGCCCAGGGACTGATGCAGGTGATGTCCAAGGTGCACACCGAGAAATTCCAGGAGATGGGCGGCGTGCAGGCTGCGCTCAATCCAGTGGCCAATATCCGCGTCGGCGCGCTGATCCTGAAGGATTACGTCGCCAAGGGCGGTTCCGTGGAAGCGGGCCTGAAATCCTACGTCGGCGCAGGCGCCTTCGAAACGGACGATGGCTATGGTTCGCGCGTGATGGCGGAATACAACCGCCTGAAGCAGGTATCCGCCGGCAAGAAGGTTCCGACGATCACGCCAGTGCTCGCCTCGGCCACCCCTGCCCCGGCCGCCAAGCAGCAGGCGACCGCCGTCGCCAGCAACGACAAGGTCAAGGTTACGCCCGAGCAGCTCGCCGGCCTTTGAACCTGCCGACGGACGTAAAAAAGCCACCTTCGCGGTGGCTTTTTTTATTTAGCGCTTCTTGTCGGCGGCGACTTCGTCGGCCCGGAGCTGGGCGGCGAGTTTGTCGAGGACGCCGTTCACATACTTGTGTCCGTCAATCCCGCCGAAGGACTTGGTCAGTTCCACGGCTTCGTTGATCACTACGCGGTAAGGGATGTCGAGCTGGTTCTTCAGCTCGTACGCACCCAGCAGCAGCACGGCGTGCTCGATCGGCGACAGTTCGCCCACGCCGCGGTCCACCAGCGGCGCAAACGATTCGCGCAGCTCGACGGATTGCGCGATCGTGCCGCGCAGCAGGTCGGAGAAATATTCGCCGTCCGCCTTGTCGAAACCGTGGGCGCCGCGGATGTTCGCGATCACCTTGTTCGACTCTTCATTGTTCAGCAGCCATTGGTACAGGCCCTGCAGCGCGAACTCGCGCGCGCGGTGGCGCGGCGTGCGGTTCTTGCTCGGGTTGGCGTGCACGGATTTATCAGTCATCTTTTAAAGCTTTCTACAGTAATTATTCGTCGTCGCCTGCATCCTGGTGCAGTTCTTCCAGCGCGATCGACAGGTTGGCCATTTCGACAGCCACGCGCGCCGCGTCGGCGCCCTTCACGGCCATGCGCACTTCAGCCTGCTCGTCGTTTTCGGTCGTCAGCACGGCATTGGCGATGGGAATGGAATAGTCCAGGCCCACGCGCGTGATGGCCGCGCCCGATTCGTTCGACACCAGCTCGAAGTGGTAGGTTTCGCCGCGGATCACGGCGCCCAGCGCGATCAGCGCGTCGAACTGGTTGGACTCGGCCATCTTTTGCAGTACCAGCGCGATTTCCAGCGCGCCCGGCACGGTCACGTGCAGCACGTCTTCATCGGCTACGCCCAGGTGCTTGAGCTCCTGCAGGCAGGCCGACAGCAGGCCGTGGCACACATCTTCGTTGAAACGGGCTTGCACGATGCCGATGCGCAGGCCTTCGCCGGACAGGTTGGTTTCGTAGCTACCAATGGTCATGGTGGTCCTCTTGTTCAGTTGGGTTAAACCGCGCTCAGGCGGCAGGCTTGGCCATGTAACCGGTTACTTCCAGGTTGAAGCCCGTCATCGACGGCATCTTGCGCGGGCTGGCCAGCAGCTTCATCTTGCAGACGCCAAGCGCACGCAGGATCTGCGCGCCGATACCATAGCTGCGCAGGTCCATCGTAGCAGCACGGCCGGTCGGACGCTGGTCCTTTTGCAGCGCTTCGAGCTGGCCGAACAGCTGTTCCGCCGTTTCGCCGCAATTCAGCAGCACCATCACGCCCGATTCCGCTTCCATGATCGCCATCAGCGAGGACGACACATTCCAGGAGTGGGTGGTGGCTTCGGTTTCCAGCAGGTCCAGGATGGACACGGGCTGGTGCACGCGCACCAGCGCTTCCACGCCCGGCTTCGGTTCGCCGTGCACCAGGGCCAGGTGGGCCGAGCCGCTTGGCGTGTCGCGGAAGGCGATCATGCGGAAGTCGCCAAACGCAGTGCGCAGTGGACGTTCAGCGACGCGCTCCACCATGCATTCGTTCTGGCTGCGGTAGTGGATCAGGTCGGCAATCGTGCCGATCTTCAGGTTGTGCTCCTGTGCGAACTCCAGCAGGTCCGGCAGGCGCGCCATGGTGCCGTCGTCCTTGACGATTTCGCAGATCACGGAGGCCGGGGTCAAGCCCGCCATCGCGGTCAGGTCGCAGCCCGCTTCGGTATGGCCTGCGCGCATCAGCACGCCGCCCTTGACCGCGCGCAGCGGGAAGATGTGGCCGGGCTGGACGATGTCCGACGGCTTGGCATTCTTCGCGACTGCCACCTGGATGGTCTTGGCGCGGTCGGCTGCCGAAATGCCGGTGGTCACACCTTCAGCGGCTTCGATCGACACGGTGAAGTTGGTGCCGAACGAGGTGCCGTTGCGGCTGGTCATCATGCTCAGGTCGAGCTGGTCGCAGCGCTCTTCGGTCAGCGTCAGGCAAACCAGGCCGCGTGCGTGCTTGATCATGAAGTTGATGGCTTCCGGCGTCACGAAGTCGGCAGCAAGCACGAGGTCGCCTTCGTTCTCGCGGTCTTCCTCGTCGACCAGGATCACCATCCGGCCGGCGCGCAGTTCGGCGACGATTTCTTCGGTGCTGGAAATAGACATATTCAGTATCCCTAGGTTTCTTTGTTAACCCGCTATTTTAAAGGATTTGGCGCTACCCGGCCGAGCCTATGCCTCTGGCGCAATAAAGATTGTCAAATACCACGATTCACAAAGAAACAATTTGGCGTGCGCGGCAACTACGGTTTATGATCAGACAACACCAGAGAGCCGTGCGCCCGCAGGTCAGGCGGCGGAGTAGCATCATCCATCATCCCGGGGGAACCTAGCGCGCCATGGCAACCATCCTGATCGTTGATGACCGCCCCAGCAACCGTGATTACCTGCTGACGCTCCTCAGTTTTACCCAGCACACCCTGCTGCAAGCCAACGATGGCGCGCAGGCCCTGCAACTGGCGCTGAAGCACCGTCCCGATCTCGTGGTCACCGACATCCTGATGCCCACGATGGATGGCTATGAATTCGTGCAGCGCCTGCGCGCCAGCTGTGAGCTGTGCTCAACGCCGGTGATCTTTTTCAGCGCCACCTACTCCGTGACTGAGATGCGCGCCATGGCGCTGAGCGCCGGCGTGCGCACGGTGCTGCCCAAGCCGGCCGACCCGCAAGCGATCCTGGATGCGGTCGCCTTCGAGCTGGGCGAGCAGCAGCCCGCCAATGCGCCCCCGCCAACCGCCCTGCCGCCCGACATCGGACGCAGCGGTCCGCGCAGCGCACTGGAACGCATGGCGGCGCTGCATCAACTGAGCCTGCGCCTGCAGGGCGAGCGCGACGCGGCGTCGATGGCGCGCCTGTTTAGCGAAGCGGCGTCCGACATCATGGAAGCCGACATCGCCGCCCTGTGCCTGCTCGATCCCGTCACCGAAAACGCCCACCTGGTGCAGGCGCACGGTGTGCCGGCAGTGGTGCTGCAGACGGCGATCCTGACCCAGCCCGGCTTCCCGACCAGCCTGCTGCACGAGCCGGTACCGCTGAACCTGGGCGGCGATGGCGGCAAGCCGCCCGTGATGCCGCCCGGCCATCCGCCGGTGCGCAATCTGCTGGGGCTGGCGGTGCGCGATGCTGTGCACCTGTACGGCTGGCTGTACGTGGCCAACCGCCGCGAGGGTTCGCGCTTTACCACCGAGGACAGCCAGATCCTGCAGATGCTGTCCGCCCAGCTGGCGGTCGCCTATGAAAACAGTTCGCTGTACGCCACAGTGCAGCGCCACGCGGCGCAGTTGCAGCTGGAAGCGAGCGCGCGCCGGCTGGCCGACGTGGCCCTGCGCGCCAACGAAGCGCGCTTTCGCGCCATGACCCAGTCCGCGCCGGACGCCATCATCGGTCTCGACGTCAACCAGCGCGTGCTGCACTTTAATAGCGCGGCCGAATGCATGTTCGGCTACACCGAGCAGGAAATGCTGGGCCGCGAAGTCACGGTGCTGATTTCAGAACGCTCGCGCGCCCAGCACCAGCATCGCGTGGAGCGCTACCGGCAGACGCAGGAGCGCTTATACAGCGGCCGCATCGTGGAGCTGTTCTGCCTGAAGCGCAGCGGCGAGGAATTCTGCGCCGAGCTGGCGCTGTCGATGGCGAATGTGGAAGGCGAGCAGCTGTTCACCGCCATCCTGCGCGACACCACGGCGCGCCGCGCGCTGGAGGACCGCCTGCGCCTGTCGGCCCAGGTATTCGACAATACGCAGGAATGCATCATGATCACCGACGCCGATGCGAAGATCATCGCCGTCAATCCCGCCTTCGAGCACATTACGGGCTACAGCGAGCAGGAAGTGCTGGGCCAGAATCCGCGTATGCTGCGTTCGGGCCGGCACGACGCCGCATTCTACAAGGAGATCTGGGACAGCCTGGCGCGCGACGGCCAGTGGCGCGGCGAGATCTGGAACCGCCGCAAGAATGGCCAGGTCTACCCCAAGCGCATGAGCATTTCGGCGGTGCGCGATTCAACGAACAAGGTCAGCGCCTATGTATCCGTGTCGGCCGATATCAGCGACCTGAAGGAAGCGCGCCACCAGCTGGACTTCCTCAGCACCCACGACGCCCTCACCCTGCTCCCCAACCGCAACCTGCTGAACGACCGCCTGCAGCTGGCCATGACCACGGCGGGGCACGGCGGCGAGATCGTGGCCCTGCTGCTGTTCAATATCGACCGTCTGCAGCGCATCAATGATGCCTTTGGCCGCCAGGCCGGCGACCGCCTGCTGCAGCGGCTTGCCCATCGCATGAACCTGATCGTGGGGCCGGGCGATACGCTGGCCCACCTGGGGTCGGACGAATTCGCCCTGGTGCTCACACGCTGCAAGGGGATCGACGATGTGATCGTTGTCGCACGCCGCCTGCTGGAGCAATTGTCGCAGCCGGTGCAACTGGATGGGCATGATGCGATCGTCACCGCCAGCATTGGCATCAGCCTGTACCCGCGCGACGGCGCCACGCCCGGCGCCCTGCTGGTGGGGGCGGACGTGGCGCTGGCGCGCGCCAAGGAAAGTGGCCGCAACAGCTTCCGCTTCTTCACCGCGGAAATGAACACGCATGCACTACGCTGGGTGGAGCTGGAAAACCATCTGCGGCGCGCGCTCGAGCGCAATGAGCTGGAGCTGCACTACCAGCCGCAAGTCTCGCTGGCCGACGGTCGCATGAACGGCATGGAAGCGCTGCTGCGCTGGAACAGCGCGGAGCTGGGGGCCGTGTCGCCGGCCGACTTCATTCCGCTGGCCGAGGATGCGGGCCTCATCCTCTCCATCGGCAACTGGGTGATCGCACAAGCCTGCCGGCAGAACAAGGCGTGGCAGGATGCGGGGCTGGCGCCGCATCGCGTTGCCGTGAATGTGTCGGCGCGCCAGTTCGCCTCGGGCGATTTGCCGGACGTGGTGCGCGCGGCGCTGCAGCACAGTGGCCTGGAAGCACGCTACCTGGAGCTGGAACTGACCGAAAGCGTGATGATGCAGGACAGCGATTACACCCAGGCGCAACTGGCCGAACTGGCCGGCATCGGCGTCTCGATCGCGCTGGACGATTTCGGCACCGGCTATTCCTCACTCAGCTACCTGTCCCGCTTCGCGCTGGACAAGCTGAAGATCGACCAGGCCTTCGTGCGCGATATCACCAGCGAACCGCGCAGCGCCGCCATCGCCCAGGCCACGATAGCCCTGGCGCATGGACTGAAACTGACCGTGGTGGCCGAAGGTGTCGAAACACCGGGCCAGCTGAACTTCCTGCGCAGCATAGGCTGCGACAAGATCCAGGGTTATCTGTTCAGCCGTCCCCTGTCCGCGGACGCGCTGGCCGCCCTGCTGCGCGAGCAACCCACCCTGCAGCAGGACAATCTGACCCTGCTGCCCAACCGCACCCTGCTGCTGCTGGACGATGAACAGAACGTGCTGTACTCGCTGGTTCGGCTGTTCCGCCGCGAGGGCTACCGTATCCTTGTCGCCAACAATGCGCGCGAGGCGCTGGAACTGCTGGCCGCCAATGATGTGCAGGTCGTGCTGGCCGACCAGCGCATGCCCGAGATCAGCGGCACCGAATTCCTGGCGCGGGCGCGCGAGCTGTATCCGAAAACCGTGCGCATCGTCCTCTCCGGCTTCGCCGACCTGGAAACGGTCACGGACGCCATCAACCGCGGCGCCGTGTGGCGCTTCCTCAGCAAGCCGTGGGATGACGAAGAACTCAAAGCCGTCATCCGCGCCGCCTTCGACGAAGCCGATTTGCAACGCCATCCCCCCGCCGAACGCCGCACCGGCTAAGCTTAAGGTTCAGATCCGACCCGAAATTTTTGCTTGACTTATTAATTGTAGTCGCTATGATTGAGTCATATTAATTGCGATCGCAATTTAAACACTTCAAGGAGCTTCAAAAATGAAAATCAAGGATTCCGTCGTTCTGGTTACTGGCGCTAACCGTGGCCTGGGCCTGGCCCTGGCGAAAGCCGCTCTGGCAGCGGGTGCGAAAAAGGTTTATGGCGCTGCGCGCGATGCGTCAACCGTGACCCTGCCCGGCCTGACCCCGGTGCAGCTGGACGTGACCAACCCCGCCAGTGTGGCGGCTCTGGCGCGCGACCTGGGCGATGTGAGCATCCTGGTCAACAATGCCGGTATTGCAACCGGCAGCCCGGTCGTCGGCGAAGGCAGCATCGACAAGCTGCGCGCGGAATTCGAAACCAATGTGGTCGGCCCGATGGCGCTGAGCAATGCCTTCGCGCCGATCCTGAAGCAGAACGGCGGCGGCGCCATCATCAATATCCTGTCGGCCCTGAGCTGGATCAGCCTTCCGTCCACCGGCACCTACAGCACCTCGAAAGCTGCTGCATGGGCCGTCACCAACGGCCTGCGCGGTGAACTGGCCGCACAGAACACGCGCGTGGTGGGCGCCCACATGGGCTATATGGATACCGACATGACCGCCGGCATCGATGCGCCGAAAGCCAAGCCGGAGGACGTGGCCCGCATCATCTTCGAAGGCCTGGAGTCCGGCGCAGATGAAGTGCTGGCGGACGATATCGCCCGCCAGGTCCGCATGGGCCTGCGTGCCGAGCGTGGCGCATACCTGGGGGAAGCGCGCAGCTGAAGTTAAGCTAAGCTGAGCTGAACACAACATCATCCGGAGCCCGACCATGCCCTATCTGCAACTCGATGTAAACGGCCACTACCCGGCCGTGACCAAGAAGCTGCTTGCAGCAAAGATGAGCGAGACCTATGCCCGGATGATGTCCGTCGATATTCGCCGCATCAGCGTAGCCATTCGTGAACTGGGCGATGGCGGCGTGTGGCGGATCACGGAGGAAGGCGGCGAGCCCGAACCGGTGTCCCTGATGATGCTGGACATCCGCAAGGGCCGCCCGTCGGAACAGCGCATGGCCGTGGCGCAGGCGCTGTGCGCGCATTGCATCGACATCCTCGGCCTGCGCGCGGACCGTCTCAACGTCGAATTCACCCAGCATACGGGCGACGAAATGTATCACCCCGCGCTGGGCGGCTACAGCCCGGACTGGACGCCGGGAGAGCAGTAGCACTGCCTCGTCAATCGGCCTTTTCGCGGGCGGCGTCGCGCAAGTGCAAGCGAAGATAGTCCGCCGCCTCTTCCCGTTTCCCGCTCAGCAGCAGTTCGATCAGCCGCACGTGCTCGCGGCACCGCCGGGCCGACGCCTCGCGGTCCACATCCTTCTTGTATTCCATCAGCCGGCGCAAGCGGTTCACCCTGCGCAGCGCATCCACGATGAATGCATTCCCGGAAAAACCGGCAATCACTTCATGCAGCCGCGAATTGGCATCGAAGATATGCGCCGGCGACGCCGTCTCGATGCCGCCATCCAGCAACGCCTGCTGCTCCTGCAGGCAGCGCCGCAATTCCTTCTCGTTCAGCCGGTAGTCCGGCTCCAGCAGGGCCGCCGGTTCCAGCACGATGCGTAAGCGATACCCCTGGTTATAGGCCTCGCTGGAAGATAGCGTCGGCAGAAAGGCCCAGCCATGGCCCATCAGCCGTTCGGCCCAGCCTTCCTGCACCATGCGACGCAGGATGTTGTTAAGCACAGCGCGCGTGACGCCATAGCGCCGCATCATCTGGTTTTCCGTAAAGCGCTCCGGCAGTTCCCCCGCCAGGCGGTCCTGCGCAATGCGCAGGTAGATTTCTTCCTCGCGTGAAGCGCCTTCCTCTTCGGCCGACACATCCGGCAGCGTTTCGCCCACCACATAGCCGCCCTCTGGCTGCTTCAGCACGATCGCATTCTCTTCCAGCTTCTTCAACGCTTCCCGCACCGGTGAGCGCGACACCCGGAACTGTTCCGCCAGTCCCCTTTCGGACAAGCGCGTCCCCGGCGCCAGCTGCCGCGCCGCAATGTGCTCTTTGATGCTGACCACCAGTTGGTCCGCGACCTGGCTCGCCATAACTGCTCCGAAGTGAATACCGGCCCAATGATAAGACAAAAAACCACCAATCAGCCAAGAAATGCGTTGACGTGGTTTTTTGAAAGTATAAAATACCACCCACCTAAACCCAAAAAGGTCCGCCATGATTGAATCCGTCAACCCGGCCACCGGCGCCACACTGGCCGAATTCGACCAGCACACGCCCTCCCAGCTGAACTCCATCCTCGACCGCGCCGCCGCAGCACAAGCTGAATGGGCCCTTCGTCCTCTCGCCCAGCGCGCCCGCATGCTGCACGAAGCGGCCCGAGTGCTGCGCGCCCGCAAAGCCGCATTCGCCCGCCTGATCACGCTTGAAATGGGCAAGACCGTGGCCGAAGCCATCGCCGAAATCGAGAAATGCGCGTGGACTTGCGAGTTCTACGCCGAGTCCGCGCCGCGCTTCCTCGGCGATATGAGCGTCGAGAGCAATGCATCCGACAGCAAGGTCGTATTCGATCCGCTTGGCGTCGTACTCGCCGTGATGCCATGGAATTACCCCTTCTGGCAATTCATCCGTTTTGCGGCTCCGGCTCTGGCGGCCGGCAATGGCGCGGTACTCAAGCACGCCAACAATGTGCCGCAATGCGCGCTGGCGCTGGAAAAGGTCTTCGAGGAAGCCGGCTTCCCGTCCGGCTTGGTGAACACAGTGCTGATCGATTCCAGCCGGGTGGCCAGCCTGATCGACGATCCACGCATCGCCGCCGTCACGCTGACCGGCTCCACGGAGGTGGGCAGGAAAGTGGCGGCGCAAGCGGGCCGCGCGCTGAAAAAGCAGGTATTGGAGCTGGGCGGCTCCGATCCTTTCATCGTTCTGGCCGACGCCGATATCGAGCAGGCCGCGCTGACCGCCGTACGCGCGCGCTACCAGAATGCAGGCCAGAGCTGCATCTCGTCCAAGCGCTTCCTGGTCGAGGAATCGGTGGCGGACCGCTTCGTGGCCCATTTCGAAAAGCTGGCGCAAGCCATCGTCATCGGCGATCCGCTGGCCGAGGACGTGACCATGGGCCCGATGGCACGCCCCAGCCTGCGCGCCGACCTGCACAGTCAGGTGGAACGCACGGTGGCGGCAGGCGCCAGGCTGCGCCTGGGCGGCAAAATGCCTTCCGGCCCGGGCGCGTTTTATCCGCCCACCCTGCTCGACCACGTCACGCCGGATATGCCGGCAGCTCGCGAGGAGACCTTCGGCCCAGTGGCTGCCGTGATCCGTGTGAAGGACGCCGAGGAAGCTGTGCGCCTGGCCAACGCCACCGAATTCGGCCTCGGCGCGGCCTTGTGGACCACTGACCTCGATCGCGCCCGCGCGCTGGTGCGCCGCATCGACGCAGGCGCCGTCTTCGTCAACGGCATGGTTGCGTCGGACGCACGCCTGCCTTTTGGCGGCATCAAGCAGTCCGGCTACGGCCGCGAACTGGGCGCCTTCGGTGCGCGTGAATTCACCAATGTAAAAACCGTCTGGATCGGCCCCGCCGTGTGAAGGAAATCATATGTCCGTACAGAGAACACCCTCCAATGCCGCGCTGCTGCGGCCATCGGAATTGCCCGCCTTCGACCGAGGCGGCGGCGCGCGCACCATTCCGCTGGTGGCGCCTTCGCTGGGCGCCGGCAGCTTCATCACAGGCATCACCGAATTCGAGCCCGGCGTAGCGATTCCTTTTCATTGCCATAACTGTGAAGAGAGCGTGGTGCTGCTGGAAGGCGAAGCTGTGATGGATATCGATGGCTGCGAGCACCCGCTGCAACCACTCGACACCACCTACATTCCCGCAAACGTGATGCACCGCTTTCGCAATATCTCGTCCTCGAAACCGATGAAGATCCTGTGGATCTATGCAAACGCCGACGCAACGCGCACCCTGCGCGACAGCGGCCAGACCAACCCCGTATCCCTTGAACATCACAAGAAAGCCTGATCATGCGTATTCTCGTTCTTCCCGGCGATGGCATCGGCCCCGAAATTACCGCGGCTGCACTCGACGTCCTGCATAGCGCCAGCAAGGCCTTCCGCCTCGGCCTCGAATTCGACCATGAGGAAGTGGGCTTCGCGAGCCTGAAACGGCACGGCACCACGCTGACTGACGCCCTGCTGGAAAAGGCCCGCGGCTACGAAGGCATCATCCTCGGCACCATTTCCCATGCGGACTATCCAAAGCCGGCGGAAGGCGGCCGCAATGTATCCGCCGCTTTCCGCGTGGGCCTGGACCTGTATGCCAACGCACGCCCTGCCCGCACGCGCAGTTTCCTGCGCTCAAATATGCGGGCCGGCAAACAGATGGACCTGGTCATCATGCGCGAGGCGACGGAAGGCTTCTACCCGGACCGCAATATGGCGCTGGGCTGGGGCGAAATGATGCCCTCGCCGGACATGGCCCTCTCGGTGCGCAAGATAACGCGCCACGGCAGCGAACGCATCGCGCGCCGCGCCTTCGAGCTGGCAATGAAGCGCCGTAAAAAAGTCACCGCCATCCACAAGGCGAACAGCTTCCACATGACGGATGGACTTTTCCTCGAAGCGGTGCGTGCTGTCGCAGCGGAATTCCCACAAGTACAGCTGGATGAACTGCTGGTCGATGCATCCACCGCCCACCTGGTGCGCAATCCGGAGCGCTTCGATGTGCTGGTGGCCACCAACTTCTACGGCGACATCCTCAGCGATCTGGCCAGCGAACTGTCCGGCAGTCTTGGGCTGGCGGGTTCGGTGATGGCCGGCGACCGCCAGTGCTGTGCCCAGGCCCAGCATGGGTCGGCACCCGACATCCAGGGCATGGACAGGGCCAATCCAACATCAATGATCCTGTCGGTGGCAATGCTGCTGCAGTGGCTGGGCGAGCATCACAGGCAGCCGGCGCTGAACCGGGCCGGCGACGCGATCCATGCCGCAGTGGACGCCGTGCTGGAAAACCCGGCCAGCCGTACCGGTGACCTGGGTGGAAGCATGGGCACGCGCGCCTTCGGCCGCGAAGTCGCTGCCCGTATCGCAGCTTAGAAGAAGAGTTTCAGGGCCGCTTCGAAAGTGCGGTCCACCTGGCCCGGCGTGCGCGGCCCGATCTCGCGGCCGCCCAGCAGGCGCAGGTAGACGCCGCGCCCCAGTTTCACATCGACACCCAGCCGGAGCAAGGTTTGCCCCTCATCATTGGCGGCAATCTTACGCTCCGCGTTGATGATGCAATCGACGCGCGGCATGCAGGGATCGGTCACCTTCAGCTCGAACGCCCATTCGTCCGGCTGGCGCTCCACGAAATTTCGGCCGGCCTTGATTTCAAATTCCGTGCGCCCGATGCCGAACACGGTTTCCGTACCGAGCAGGTATTCCTGGTTTTCGGACGCGATGCCGCGCCGCACCGACGCGCGCGACAGGCGTCTCGCAAACTCCGGCGCGAGGGCGAATGCGAAGCCCGCGTCTGCTGGCAACAGCTGGTATTTGAACGCAAAAGTGCCGGCGTCCAACGCCGAACTGGTGGGCGCGCCCGCAGGCCGCGCCTCGATCCAGGAAAACTCCATACCCAGCTCAAGGCGCGGCGACCATTGGTACTTGAGCTCAGTCTTGGGCACGGCGATGCGCCAGCCCTCGCTGCTGTGCTCCGCCTCGGAGCCGGCAATGACTTCCCAGCGCGTATCCTGCGCCGCGGCAGCGCCGGCGCAGGCCAGCAGAGCGGCGGCAATCAGCCGCATAAAACCTCCCGCAGGATAGACGGCATCACGCCGCCTTTCTCCAGCAGCGAAATCTCCAGCGCAGTCTCCACCGCCGCCGTGGCCTCGAAGAGCTCCACACGGCCATCGCCACGCAGGACGCGTACTTCGAGCGCCATGCGTGGCCGGAGCGTCGCTGCGTCAACCGCGATCTGTATGCGGTCGCCAGGCGCCAGCACGCGCGCCCCGCCGAGCGCATCGCCCGGAATCCGCAGCGGCAGGATGCCCATGCCGATCAGGTTTGAACGGTGGATGCGTTCAAAGCTGACGGCCAGCACGGCGCGCACACCCAGCAGACGCAGCCCCTTTGCCGCCCAGTCGCGCGAGGAACCCGTGCCGTAACGTTCTCCGGCCACCAGCACCACGCTGTCGCCATCGTCCTGATAACGCCGCGCCGCCTTCCAGATCGGCAGCACTTCGCCGGACGGTATATGCAGCGTATGCGCCAGCGGCAGCGCGTTTTGCAAGTGGTTGACCAGCGTGCGGCTGTGGAAGGCAGCACGTAGCATCACCTGCCAGTTGCCGCGCCGCGACGCGAACACATTCAGGTCGCCGCGCTGCTCGCCGCGCTGCACCAGGTAATCGGCTACCAGACTGTCGGATGGAATTGCGCTGGCGGGCGAAATGTGGTCGGTCGTAACGTCGTCGCCCAGCACGAGCAGCGGATAGGCCGTATAACTGCCCAGCAGGCTACCCTGCCCGGCCGATGCAAAAGGTGGCCGTTGCAGCGTGTTCGATGCCGGGTCCCATGGAAAGCGCGGGCCGTCCGGTGCTTCCATGCCGTGCCATGCGGGGTTGCGTCCCGCTTGCGCAAAGTCGCGCGGGAAGTCGGCCGCGTCGCCCGCAATACGCAGGCAGCGCTCTATTTCATCGCTGCCGGGCCACACTTCTTCAAGATGGACCGGGCGGCCGCTGCTGTCCACTCCCAGCGGCTCGGTAGTCAGGTCGCGCGCGGCATCGCCCGCGATGGCATAAGCAACCACCAGCGGCGGGGACATGATATAGCCCAGTTCGAGCTCCGGATGCACGCGGCCGGGGAAGTTGCGATTCCCTGACAGGACGGCCACCGGTTTCACGCCGCCGCCGTCCTGCGCGGCGCGCACCGGAGGCGTCAAGGCGCCTGAATTACCGATGCAGGTGGTACAGCCATAGCCGACGATGCCAAAGCCCAGCGCCTGCAACCCGTCCAGCAGACCCGCACGGCGCAGATAGGATGCAGCGGCTGGCGAGCCCGGCGCCAGCGAAGTCTTGACCCAGGGCGCGGCGCGCAGGCCGAGTGCCTGCGCCTTGCGCGCCAGCAGGCCTGCGGCCACCAGCAGGCGCGGATCCGAGGTGTTGGTGCAGCTGGTGATGGCGGCGATCGCAACAGGGTACTGCGGCAGCGTGGAGGCGCCGCCGCCCGCAAGCGCAGGCGCAGGAAGGGCCTGCGCCCGCACTGATGCCCCCATTTGAGCCAGGGGCATACGGTCCTGTGGCCGAGCCGGCCCGGCGACGGACACGCCAATGTCGTCCAGGCAGATTTTCATCACGCGCGTATAGCGCGCTTCGCGGTCCGGCTCGTGCCACAAGCCGGACCGCCGCGCATAGCCATGTACCAGCGCGATTTGCTCCTCGCTGCGGCCGGTGGCGCGTAGATAGGCCAGGGTTTCCAGGTCGATCGCAAAATAGCCCGTAGTGGCCCCGTATTCAGGAGCCATATTCGCCACCACGGCACGGTCGCCCGCCGTCAGCGCGGAAACGCCGGGCCCGAAAAATTCAACGAAATCGCCTGTCACGTCCTGTGCACGCAGGCGTTGCGTGACGGCCAGCGCCAGGTCGGTGGACAGCGCGGGCGCGCGCAGCCTGCCCGTCAGGCGCACGCCGACAACATCCGGGATGCGCAGCATCGTCGGCATGCCGAACATGACCGTCTGCGCCTCCAGGCCGCCCACGCCCCAGCCCAATACGCCGATACCGTTGATCATGGGCGTGTGGCTGTCGGTGCCGATCAGCGTGTCGGGCACGGCCCAGGGCAGCCCGCCGTCAGCGTCGGGCAGCACCGCTACCACGCTGGCCAGCTGCTCCAGGTTCAGCGTGTGCATGATGCCGGTCCCCGGCGGGTGGATGCGCACTCCATCCAGCGCCTTCGCGGCCCAGCGCAGGAAGCGGTAGCGTTCAGCATTGCGTCGCATTTCCCATTCCAGGTTGACTGCCGCGGCGCGAGGCTGCGCGAACGCTTCCACCGCCAGCGAATGGTCAACCGACACGTCAACCGGCAAGGCAGGCTTCAGTTGCGCGGGATCGGCGCCCGCCTCGGCCAGTGCATCGCGCATGGCGGCGATATCCACCAGGGCCGGCGTGGCCGTGGTGTCGTGCATCAGCACGCGGCCCGGCTGGAACGCGATTTCGGCGTCACTGGTGGCGTGCTCCAGCCAGCCGAAGATGGCGGCTACCGCCGCCTCCCGCTCTGCGCCGCGCGCATTACGGATTGTATTTTCAAGCAATATACGCAATACATAGGGCAGTTGCAAAAAGTGCTCACCGCCGCTCGCAAGCAAGTCGATGACCTGATAACGATTACCGTTTATGCCAATCACTGTGGTTTCAAAAGTAGTTTTCATCATCCATCCATATTGCACTTAATCGCGATTAAATGCAATAATGCGTGCACATGATTTGCACAAGGAGGGGCGGACGTGCTGGCAAACGAATTCCTTGGTGGCGGCGTGATGCGCGTCGCCATCAATCTTGGCAACCCTATCCTGGCACGGCGCGATGCCCTGACGGATGACTTGGCGGGCGTATCGGTCGACCTGGCGGGAGAGCTGGCGCGGCGCCTGAAAATACCGGTGCTACTGGTGCCCTTCGCTGCAGCGGGCCAGGCGGCGCAGGCGCTGGCCAATGCGGAAGTCAATCTCGCCTTTCTCGCCATCGATCCAGAGCGCAGCCAGGGCATCCGCTTCTCCCCCGCCTATGTGTGCATCGAGGGCAGCTATCTGGTACGGGCAGCATCGCCCCTGCGCGCCATGGTCGAAGTGGACCGCCGCGGCATGCGCATCGCCGTTGGCCTGGGCAGCGCCTACGACTTGTTCCTGAGCCGTTCGCTGAAGCACGCGGAAATCGTGCGCGCGCCAACCTCGCCCACCGTCACTGACACTTTCCTGGAGCAGAACCTGGACGTGGCCGCCGGTGTGCGCCAGCAGCTCGAAAGCGACGCGCGCCGGCATGCGCACCTGCGCCTGCTCCCGGGGCGCTTCATGACCATCAACCAGGCAATGGGCCTGCCGCTACAAGCCAGCGACGATGCCTGGCTGTATCTGTGCCGCTTCGTGGAAGAGGTGAAGCGCAGCGGCTTCGTGGCTGCGGCCCTGGCCCGTCACAACATCGAAGGCGCGGCCGTTGCCCCGCCAGCAATCTGAGGAGACCTTGCATGAACAAGAGAAGCACCCTGGCAGCGCTGATCGGCGCCGCCTTTGCCGTGGCGGTTCCCGCCGTACTGGCGCAGCAGCCGGCCGGCTATCCCGCGTCCTACGCGCAAGTGATCGAAGCGGCAAAGAAGGAAGGCCGGCTGATCATCTACAGCACCACGGATACCAAGCTGGCCGGCGCGCTTGTGAAGGACTTTCGCGCGCTGTACCCTGGCATCCAGGTCGAGTACAACGATATGAATTCAACCGAAATGTACAGCCGGTACGTTTCCGAAATGGCTTCCGGCAGCGCCAGTGCGGATGTGCTGTGGAATTCCGGCATGGACCTGCAGATGAAGCTCGTGGCCGAGGGTTACGCCGCCGTGTACCAGTCGCCGGAAGCGGCATCGATTCCCGCATGGGCCAATTACAAGGGTATGGCCTATGGCACGACCTTCGAGCCGGCGGTCTTCGTCTACAACAAGCGCCTGGTGCCCGCAGCCGACGTACCAGCCACCCACGCCGCCCTGCTGCAGCTGCTGAACACAAAGGCCGCCGTATACAAGGACAAAGTCACGACTTACGACATCGAAAAATCCGGTGTCGGTTTCCTGCTGACCAATCACGACGCGCAGCAGAACAAGCAATTCTGGGATCTTGCGCAGGCCATGGGCAACGCCTCGGTCCGCGTGCAGTCGTCCAACGGCATCATGATGGAACGGATTTCGTCCGGCGAGCAGTTAATCGGCTATAACATCCTCGGCTCCTACGCCCACGCCCGGGCGAAGATGGACCCTTCTCTGGGCTATGTGGTGCCGACCGATTACGCGCTCGTGCTGTCGCGCGTGGCGTCGATCAGCAAAGCCGCCAGGAATCCGAATGCAGCCAGGCTGTGGCTGGACTACCTGCTTTCCAGGCGCGGCCAGACCATCATCGCCAACGATGCCCAGCTGTTCTCCATCCGCCCCGACATCAGCGGCGAGGGTACGGCAGCGGACCTGCTGCGCAAGCATGGCGCAGCGATCAAACCGATTCCGGTGGATCCCGCTATCCTGGCAGGAATGGAGCCTGCGAAGCGCCTCGCCTTTATCAAGCGCTGGAAGGAATCGACTTCGAAAAAGTAAACCCGAAGCGTAACTGGTGGCGGCCACATAGTGGCAACCACCATCGTTACGCTGGGCGATTTTTATTTGGCCTTCAGCTCATCGGCGATGATGTACTGGCGGTTGACGCGGTATTGCCCTTTGTCCTTGCTCCACTCAACCCAGCTCGGATTGTTCTTGACCAGGTCCGCACGAACCTTCGCCTGCGTTTTCTCGCGCAGGCCGAGGCCCTCATCGCCGTTGTACTCGTAGAACATCAGCGCGGACCAGTGGCGGCCGACGACATATCGGCCGAAGTACACGCTGTACTGGTTCATCACTCCCTCCTTCAGCCACCCGTCCAGCTGCGGTACCAGGTATCCGCGCAGGTAGGCCAGGTATTTGTCGGTCGAGACCAGGTAGTCGTAGGGAATCACCACGTACACGCCCGATCCCTTGCTGGCGCCGCCCTGCAGGTACAGATCGCCCGGGTTGGTGTCGATCTTGTTCACCAGCGCCAGCGCCTTCTGCGGCAGGCCGGCCGGCATTTCGGCTTCAATCTTGCGCCAGTCCGACATTTTCGCCGCGCTCGGGAAATTCAGCAGGATCAGCATGTCCCAGTTCTGGTTATCGGCCCAGCGGTTGAACAGGACCTTGTAGGCACTCAGCAGGCCTTCGCTCTTCCAGCGCTCCAGTTGCGCCAGGCCTTCCTGCTGCATGTACTGGCGCAGCGGCAGGCGGTTGACGGGCGAAGTGTGGTACTCCAGCACCAGCGACGTGGTGCCGGCTACCTGCGGGTCCGGCAGCGGCTGGGCGTGGGCGAAGGGGCCGCCGGCCAGCATGGCAAACAGCAAGGCGCAGGCCAGCGCCGCATGGCGCCACAATGAGGTGATTGCGTTGTGCACTTTCTTCTTCCTTATCGGTTGGTTGGGAAATCTATTTGCGCGAGTCTGACAGGGGCATGGTGCGCACCTTAAGCCCGGCCGGCATGCCCAACGCGGCCAACGCGTCGGCCGGCAGGGCCAGACTGCCGTCGCGCGGCTCGGCCGGCAAGGCGATCACGCGAAAATTGTCCAGCGCCGTGGTCGACACCAGCGCCAGCGGCGCATCGGCGCAGCCGCCGTGAGCCAGCACGGCCAGGCGGCTTTCGCGCGAGGCGCGCAATTCCGCAACTCTCGCCTGCAGCACGGGACCGCCGTCGAAAATATCGATAGAGCCGTCATAACGCAGACCTTCCTGCTCCAGCAGGCGGCGCGCAGGCACAGTGTCGTCATGCGTACGGCCGATGGCGGCACGCGCTTCTTCGGACAGGAAATCCGTGTACAGGGGATGGCGCGGCATCAGCTGGGCGATGAAGGACTTGCGGCCTTGGCCGCACAAATCGTCCGCCGCGTCGAAATCCATCTTGAAGAAATGCCGGCCCAGGCTTTCCCAGAACGGCGCACTGCCGCCGGGCTTCTGGTAGCCGCGCATTTCGGCAAACACCTTGTCCGGGAACAGTTGCGGGAACTGCGCCATGAACAGGAAGCGGCTCTTGGACAGCAGCTTGCCGTTCAGGCCATTGCGATAATCCGGATGCAGGTACAGCGAGCACAGTTCGGCGCTGCCCGTCATGTCATAGGACAGGTACAGCGCCTGCATGCGGGCGAAGACCCCGGCCTCATTGCTGGCGTGTACCAGGGTGCCGATGCGGTAGTTGTAGAACGGCTCGTCCAGTCCAATCGCGCGCTTGATTGCGCAGACGCCGCCGATGCGGCCACTGGACAAGTCTTCCAGCACGAAAAGATAGTCGCACTCCGCACAGCTGGCGCTGCCGGCAAAGGAAGCCTCGGCAATTTTCAGGCGCCGCGCCAGCGCGGCACGGTCGGCCTTAAGAGTTGTCATGCCCGGGCCGATGCGGCTGGCCAGATCGTATATCGCATCGAGGTCGCACGATGCGGCGTTGCGTACGACGATCATGACTGTTCTCCAACCGCCACGCAGAGCACCTCGTCGCTGTTTTCCACTTCCAGCAGGTCGGCCTGCTCCGAGGTCAGGTTGACGTGCTGTTGCTGACCTAGCGGGTCCGAATGGATGGCAATGGCGCGGAAGCGGCGCGTACACGCATTGCAGACCAGGTAGGGCTGGGTGCCGGCCGGGCTGGCAGCGCTGCGGCTGGCGACGCGGCGGCGCAGCGAGCTGGCGTGTGAGCGCAGCGCATGCGCGCTGGCCTGCAGCACAGGGCCGCCATCGCAGATGTCAACATAGTCATAGGCTTCGAATCCTTCGCCGCGCAGGATGGACAGCGCATCGCCGGCGCAGGGATCCGCCGCGCCGACGGCTTCGCGCGCCGCTTCCGGCAGCAGGGTCATATAGACAGGATAGTGTGGCATCAGGCCTACGATCAGCGGCTGGTTGCGGCCGCCCTCCAGCAGGGACTCGGCCTGCAGGAAGTCCATCTGGAAGAAGTGGCGCCCTACCGCGTTCCAGAATGGAGACTGGCTGTCGCCATCCACCTGGCCCGGCAGGGAAGCAAAGAATTTTCCGGCGAACCGCTGCGGGGCCAGCGCAGCATACATCAGGCGTGCGCAGGCCAGCAGGTTCTTGTCCATGCGGCCCAGGCCCACCCCCGGCGCGTGATAGCCGGCCAGTTGGGAATAGCCGCTCAGGTCGGAGCACAGCATCAGCGTGGCCACGTCGTTGCAGACCAGCGGATCGGGCGACAGCTGCTGCATCATGTCCTGCCTGAAGGAGAGAAAACTGGCGCCACTGCCCGCCTGCGCCAGCAGCGATGCAGTTCCGGCCAGCGTGCCGTCCGGCGCCTGCAGCACGAAGATATAACGTCCGCCCGACGACAGCGGCGGCGCAACGGGCGCGCCAAAGGATTCCAGCGATTCACCCACCAGGCGCTCCAGCGCCGCCCTCTCCTGCGGCAGCGTGTGCACGCGGCGGTTATCACGCCGCGCCAGCGCCTCCAACTGAGGCAAATCGTCCATTTCTACCGGCCGTACAACATGCATTGTCATCTCCTCGGTCTCGTTTGTCCGGGGCGCACGCCGCCACGCGCCGGACCCAAGGCCCGGCGCGGGCGCTCCGGCGCACCGAAGCGGTATCTTGTGTTGCGGTCCTAGCCGACAGCTGCCGCCGGCATGGCGCTGGCCAAGGCAGCCGGCGCAACGGATACCGCCGCCCGGTGAGGCGCGGCGGCATCGGCCGGCGTCAGCGTAACCAGGCAGCGCGCAGCAGCGGCATCGCGATCGGGCAGGAAGTAGCTCAAGCCTGCACGCGCCGGCGGCAGCTTGCGGGTGGCGATGCTGAAGCCCCGCTGCCGGTCGCCATGCAGCTCCGGCACCGCTTGCAGCAGGCGCCGCGTATAAGGATGGCTGGGCGTATCGAAGACATCGTCGCGCGTGCCCTCCTCCACCACGTGGCCGCGCAACAGCACCAGCACGCGGTCGGCAATCTGTTCGACCACTCCAAGGTCGTGCGAAATCAGCAGGCACGCGAAGCCATACTGGTCCTGCAGGGACACCAGGATATCCAGCACCTGCTTCTGCACCGTAACATCGAGGGCGGATACCGGCTCGTCGGCAATGATCACTTCGGGCCGCACCACGAGGGCGCGGGCAATCGCCACGCGCTGACGCTGGCCGCCGGACAATTCATGGATATAGCGCTGGGCATAGCCGCCGCCCAGTTGCACATCCTCCAGCGCCTGGGCCACGCGACGGGCGCGCTCGGCCTTATCCAGGCTGCGGTCCAGCCTCAACCCTTCTGCAACCAGCGCGCCTACCGTCATGCGCGGATCAAGCGAGGAATACGGGTCCGGGAACACCCTCTGGATGCGTCGGCGCGCAGCGCGCAGTTCTTCCTTGCTGCAGCCCTGCAGCTCCTTGCCGCCGAAAATGATCTTGCCGCCGGACGGCGCCACCAGCCCCAGGATGGCCTTGGTCAGCGTGGTCTTGACGCTGCCCGATTCGCCGACAATGGCCAGCGTCTCACCCGGCGCTACGCGGAAAGTCGCCGGGTGCACGGCGCGCACCATGCGCTTGCCAAACCAGCCCTCCTGCACCGCGTAGTCGATCGTCAGGTCCTGCACTTCCAGGAT
>DASWYX010000119.1:0-3910 GCA_036404755.1 Pseudoduganella sp. | reverse complement strand
GCGGACGATGAAGCCGTCGAGCTGCGCTTCCTGCTCGGCTTTGCCTACAAGCGCGCCGACGATGCCTTCTACCGCGTGCCGGCCGGCGAGGAAGCGCAGGACGAGTTCTGGTCCGCGCGCATGGAACGCTACCGCGCCTGGACCGAAACGGCTGCGCCGCTGGTGGCGCGCTGCCTGGCGCGCGGCGAGAAAGCCCAGGCCCTGCGCCTGAACTTCCTGTACCAGGACCTGTTCTACGGCGCACTGCAGCAAGGCCGCAGCGAGCACGCCACGCTGGCCATGCTGGCGCAGTTCGGCGAAGCGCTGCGTGCCCATGGCGGCCCGGCACGTGCCGTGGTCACCGGCGCCGAGCAAGGCGGAGAGCCGGTGCTGCGCGTGCAGCTGTTTGGCGGCGAGCAATTGCTGGCCTCGGCCGAGCGTCCCTACGATGCAGGAGGCGAGCTGGAAGCGGAGATCGAAGACCTGCGCGACGCCCTCTCCACCCTCGGCGTGAGCGAGATTGCTGCCGAATTGACATCCCCAAAATAGCCGAGGATACTTGTTTCATGGGGGAGAATCACCATGAAACATTTATCAATATTGCTGCTCGCGGCCGCGCTCACGTCCGGCTGCGCGAGCCTCGATAAGCCGGCCGGTCCGCCGGTCGCCCAGTTGTTCAGGGACAGCGCCTTCGCCAAGCCGGAAGGCATACTGACGGCGCAGGAGATTTTCGCCCTCACGCCAGCGATGCGCGACTACGTGGCCAAGGTGCGCCAGAACATGAGCAGCCGCAACGCGCATGAAGCGCTGTTCGAAGCGCTGTACCGGCGCGACATGCTGCGCATCGAATACGATTCCGAAATCACCCGCACCGCTTCGCAAGCCTTCGAGGCGCGCATGGGCAACTGCCTCTCCCTCGTGATCATGACGGCCGCGCTGGCGCGCGAGCTTGGCCTCACCGTGCAGTACCAGCGCATCACCGGCGAAGACAGCTGGAGCCGTTCCGGCACGCTGTACCTGAACAACGGCCACGTCAACCTGGTGCTGGGCAAGCCGAATACCGAAGTGCGCCCCGGCACCTATGACCGCGCGCAATTCGTGACCATCGATTTCCTGCCGCCGGCCGATGCGGAAAAGCTGGACAAGGAACCGATCGACGAGCGCACCATCGTCGCCATGTTCATGAACAACCGCTCAGCCGAGGCGCTGGTGCAGGGCAAGCTGGATGCCGCCTACTGGTGGGCGCGCAATGCGATGGACTATGAGCCCAGCTTCGTGCACTCGCATAACACCCTGGCCATCGTCTACCAGCGCCACGGCATGCTGACCGAGTCCGAAACGGTGCTGCGCGCCGCGCTGCAGCGCGACCCGCGCAGCACGGTCACGCTGTTCAACCTGGTGCAGGTACTGAACGACCAAGGCCGCAAGGAAGAAGCGCTGGCAGTGAAAGCGGAACTGGAGCGCCTGGAGCCTCAGCCACCCTTCTATTACTTCAACCTGGGCCGCAAGGCGATGGACGAAGGCGATTACCGCCGCGCACGCGGCCTGTTCGCACGCGAGCTGGAACGGGCGCCCTACTACCACGAGTTCCACTTCTGGATGGCGAAAGCCGCCTTTGAAATGGGCGACCTGAAAACGGCCGACAAGCATATGCGCCTTGCCATGAGCAACAGCACCACGCGCGGCGACCATGAGCTGTATGCCGGGAAGCTGGACCGGCTGCGCCTGTATGATAAGGGCCGTCTTCGACCAGAAACAAACTAAATAAAGGAATCATGCAGCGCCACCTCACTCCTCTAGCCCTTTCCCTCGCCCTGGCCTTCGCAGGCGCCGTTCACGCGGCGCCCGACGACAAGGACAAACCCGACCTGCGCGCCACCTACACCAAGTACGAATTCCGCATCCCCATGCGCGACGGCGTGCGCCTGTTCACGGCGGTCTACGTGCCGAAGGATGCGTCCAAACCCTATCCCTTCCTGATCCAGCGCACGCCGTACAGCGTGGGCGTGTATGCGGACGGCGAATCGCACTATGGCGTGGATTACTACCCCAAGACCTTCGGCCTGCCGCAGGACTTTGCGGACAGCGGCTATATCTTCGTCAAGCAGGATGTGCGCGGGCGCTATATGTCCGAAGGGAAGTGGCAGGAGATGACGCCGCACGTGAAAGCGCAGCGCGCAGCGGGCGAAGGCAATGAGAGCCAGGACATGCACGATACCGTGGATTGGCTGCTGAAGCACGTGGCCAACAACAATGGCAAGGTAGGCATCTACGGCATCAGCTATCCGGGCTTCTACACGTCCGCGTCGATCATCGATTCGCACCCGGCCATCAAGGCCGCCTCACCGCAGGCCCCCGTGACGGACCTGTTCATGGGCGACGATTCCTATCACGGCGGCGCCTTCATGCTGGCGGCGAACTTCGACTTTTACTCGTCCTTCACCGAGGAAGTGAACCCGGCGCCGCCGGCGCGCGAGCGCACGCGCTTCGATTACGGCGTGGCCGACAGCTATGACTACTTCCTGAAGCGGATGACGATGTCCGGCATCCTGGGCGGACTGCAGCCGAAGCAGCTGGCCTACCTGAAGCCGACCATCGAGCACGATAGCTACGACGAATTCTGGAAGTCGCGCAATATCGCGCCTCACCTGAAGAACATCAAGGCAGCCGTGCTGACCGTGGGCGGCTGGTTCGATGCGGAAGATCCGCAGGGTCCGTTCACCACCTACCAGTCCATTCGCAAGCAGAATGCCGGCATCTTCAATGGCCTGGTGATCGGCCCGTGGACGCACGGCGGCTGGGCGGGCGAGGAAGGCCGGAGCCTGGGCCATGTGCGCTTCGACAGCAAGACCAGCGAGTACTTCAACAAGAAGCTGCTGTTCCCCTTCTTCGAGCAGCACCTGAAGGACAAGAAGGCGGACAAGCCCATCGCCGAGGTGAACGCCTTCGAGACCGGCACCAATGTGTGGCGCCAGTATGCGGCGTGGCCGCCGGTACAGGCGAAGCCGCGCACGCTGTACTTCGGCCCGAACGGCACGCTGACCTGGACGCAGCCCGCGTCCGGCGCAGCGGCGTTCGACGAATACGTGAGCGATCCGCGCAAGCCCGTGCCGTATATCGGCTATCCGGCGACCGGCGTGCCACGCGAGTACATGGTATCGGACCAGCGCTTCGCTTCCACGCGGCCGGACGTGCTGGTGTACCAGAGCGAGGAGCTGGAAGAGGATGTGACGATTTCAGGTCCCGTCACGCCCAGGCTGTTCGTGTCCACCAGCGGCACCGACAGCGACTTTGTCGTGAAGCTGATCGATGTCTATCCGCAGGAGCTGCCGGCGCCGGCGCATGAAGGCGGCCGACCGGCGGACACGCCGCCACCGTCGCTGAAGCTGGCCGGCTACCAGCAGCTGGTGCGGGGCAATCCGATCCGCGGCAAGTTCCGCAACAGCTTTGAGAAGCCGGAGCCGTTCACGCCGGGCAAGGTGGAAAGCGTCAGCTACCACCTGGGCGAGGTGAACCACACCTTCCGCCGCGGCCACCGCATCATGGTGCAGGTGCAAAGCTCGTGGTTCCCGCTGATCGACCTGAATCCGCAAACCTTCGTCAACATCCCGCAGGCGAAGCCGGAGGACTTCCGGAAAGCGACGCAGCGGGTCTACCATGCGCCTGACACGCCGTCCGGCCTGCAGGTGCTCGTGATGCCGCGATGAAGATCAGCGATTTCATCTTTCGCTACCAGGCGCACCGGGAGTCGGTCCACGACTCGATCTGCCGCGTGCGCATCTTCCATGCCGACCGCGTGGTGGCGCTGCTGACCGACCTCGGTGAGCGCAACACCGGTTCGTCGGTGGCGAATTCGATTGAATCGCTGCGCAGGCACCTGATCGAAGCGGGCCATATCAGCGATGAGGCCCGCGTGATCGAGCATTACGAG
>DASWYX010000118.1:0-12010 GCA_036404755.1 Pseudoduganella sp. | reverse complement strand
CAGCTGTTCGGACAGCCGGTTCAGGTGCTGGTTGAAGATGTATTCCATCGATTCCAGGTCGGTGCGCCAGCGCGGCACGTCGGTCATCTTATCGGTATCGATATATGTGACCTGGGCAGTGGCGAAGGCGCCACCGGACACGATCATCAGCGCAAGCGCACTGGCGGTACGGTAGACGAGCTTGTTCATGGTGTTTCCTTTTGCATGTGCAATTTCACTATACGCCTATTCCGACGCAGTCGCGTGATACGTACATCGTGTAACAAAAGAAGTGATTCCTCGCCTGTTTATCGCTGGCCGGAGCGGGCATAGCATGTCCTCAACTCAACCGGGAGATCGACATGAACAAAGTAATCCTCGCGGCCATCCTGGCCCTTTCCGCCACAGTCCAAGCAGCGGATGGCGCGAAACCGCTACCGCTGAACCAGTTCGGTTCCGTGCTTGGCGAAAACCTGCAGTGGCAGTCCTTTCCTGCTTTCCCGCCGGAGGCGCGGCTCGCAGTCGTGGTCGGCAATCCGCAGGAACCTGCGCCGTATGTGGTGCGCGTGAAGCTGCCGGCCGGTGTGAAGCTGATGCCGCATACGCATCCGGAGGACCGCATCTATACCGTGGTGTCCGGAGTGTTCTACATCGGCATCGGCACGACCTTCGATCCGGACAAGCTGCAGGCTTATGCGCCGGGCTCGGTGCTCGTGCTGCCGAAGAATACGCCGCATTTCCACTGGGCGCGCTCGGGCGACTATATGACCCAGGTTTCCGGTGTCGGGCCGCTGGGCATCAAGTACATCCGCGAGGAGGACGATCCGCGCCACCATTCAACGGCGAACTAGGCGCTTGAGGCGCTCGTTGTCGCGCACGGCCGGGCAAGGCATTTCCACGCCATGCCTTTAACTTGTTTACAATCTGATGCTTCAGCAACAATGAATCAGATTGATGTACTTAGTCTCACTTCTGCTCAGCACCATCCTCGTGGCCGTGCCGCTCGCGGCCCAGGCGGCGGCCCGCCCGCTCAGCCCGATCAAGCTGCACCACACCAGCTGGACCGCCAAGGATGGCGCGCCGCCTTCGATCATCGCCATCGCGCAGACGCCCGACCGCTGGCTGTGGCTCGCGTCCTCCAATGGTGTGTACCGCTTTGACGGCGTGCGCTTCGAGCGCTTCCAGCCGCCGGGCGAACAGAAGCCGGGCAATGACATATGGGGCATGCGCGTGCTGGGCAATGGCGCGTTGTGGATCGGCTACCGCTCCGGCGGCGCCAGCCTTTGGCAGCAGGGCCGCCTGCGCAATTTCGGCGCGGCGGACGGCTTCCCCGTGGCTTCCGTGGTCGATTTCGAGCAGGACTGGCGCGGCAGGGTGTGGGCGTCCACGTCGCAAGGCTTGCGTATGTTCGACGGCAGCCGCTGGACGGCGCCGCAGATGCAGTCCACCGGCCAGTGCATGCTGCTGGCCGATCCGGCAAAGACCGTGTGGGCGCGCTGCGAATCGGGTACTTTCGTGCTGCCCAAAGGGGCGGAAGCGTTCGCGCCTTCCAGCGATGGCCTGGGTTTCGGCCGCATGGCCATGTCAGGCGACGGCACCGTCTGGGCCATGGGCGGCCAGCCGGGAGAGCTTGCCGCCCTGAGCGGACCGGGAAGGGCGAAACCTGCGCCCCCATGGCCGCGTGCGCGTGAAGCCGGCGGCACGATGCTGTTCGAGCGCGATGGCTTGCACGGCTGGGCCACCCGCGCCGATGGCGTGCTGCGCTTCGGTCCCGGAGAGCAGGCGACCGTGTTCGGCGCCGTGCATGGCTTGAGCGGCAGTTTGCCGAATGCCGTATTCCAGGACGCGGAAGGCAATGTGTGGGTGGGCACGGAGAACGGGCTTGACCGCTTCCGGCCGGCAGCGCTGCAAGGCGTGGCGTTGCCGCAGATTCGCTGGGATACGCCGGCCATCGCCGCCGGAGAAAACGGCGCGCTGTGGGTGGGCGGCACGCAAGTCCGCACTCCCGGCTACGAGGCTTTCGCGGCGCTGCCGGCGGAAGATCCCGCGTCCGCCGTGAGCGCCATACATCGCCACGGGGCGGATGTCTGGACCGGCGGTCTCGATGGCCTGTGGCATTACCGTGATGGCAAGCGGCAGGCCATTCCCCTGCCGGATTACGTCACCACCCGGCAGTTCAATGCGATCATGCGCGACAGCGAAGGCGCGCTCTGGACCGCGATTCGGGGCGCGGGCCTGCTGCGGTGGAAGGATGGCGCCTGGCAGCGCGGCGGCGGCATCAGGGAACTCGAACGGCGGCCGGACTCCATGCTGGCCGACAGCCACGGGCGTCTCTGGTTCGGCTATACGGACAATACCCTGAGCGTGCTGGAAGGCGGAAAGGTTAGCGTCTATGGTGCGGAACAAGGGATGCGTATCGGCGCCGTGCTGCAGATCGCGGAGAGTGCGAAAGGCATATGGCTGTCCGGATTAAACGGTTTATACCATTTCGATGGCAGGCAATTCGTGCAGGTGCTGGGGCAGGGCGACGATCCCATGCTTGGCGTCAGCGGCATGGTCGATGACGGGGATGCGCTATGGCTGAACGGCGCGGCCGGTATCACCGTCGTCAGCAAGGCGGAGCTGGAGCGCGCGCTGGGCACACCGGGATACCGCGTCAACTTCCGCCGGCTCGATCACAAGGATGGACTGCGCGGCGTTGCCACCAATTCCTTCCCCGTGCCGTCCGCCGTGGCGGGCACGGACGGAAAGCTCTGGTTCGCCACCACGGCAGGCCTGTTCTGGCTGGACCGGAAAGCCGGTGCGGACAACAGGCTGGCGCCGCCCGTCTATATCCGCAGCGCCAATGTCGATGGCGCGGACATCCCGCTGGCTGCGCAGGGCGTCAGCCAGCTGCCGTCCAATCCTGGCCGGGTGCAGATCGACTTCACCTCGCTGAGTTTCACGATGCCCGAGCGTATGCAGTTCCAGTACCAGCTGGAGGGCGTGGACCGTGGCTGGCAGCAGGGCGGGGCCTTGCGCACGGCGACCTATACCGACCTGGGGCCGGGCAATTACACGTTCCGCGTGCGCGCCGCCAATAACGATGGCGTGTGGAGCGAGCGGGATGCCGTCGCGGCCTTCCATGTGGAGCCGGCCTTCTACCAGACGGCGTGGTTCCGCGAACTGTGCGCAGTGGCCGTTGCGCTGGGCTTGTGGGGGCTGTACAAGCTGCGCGTCGCCCAGATCGCGCGCCAGGTCGAGGGACGCGTCGAGGCGCGCCTGCAGGAGCGCGAGCGCATCGCCCGCGACCTGCACGACACCCTGCTGCAGACGGTGCAGGCCCTGCTGCTGCAGATGCAGTGCGCCTGGCACAAGCTTCCGCCCGGCGAGCCGGTACGGCGCGATATCGAGCGTTCGCTGGACCTGGCCCAGGCCGCGCTGGAAGAAGGGCGCGACAAGGTGCAGGGCTTGCGCGCGCCGCAGGGCGGCGACCTGTTGACGGAAGTGAGCCGCGCACTCAAGGCGGAGCATCCGGACGTCGAACTGGAATTGCGCGCCAGCGGTGAGCTGCATCCGCTCGCGCCGGCCGTATACGACGAGTTGCGCGCGATCGCGCTGGAAGCCTTGCGCAACGCCGTGCGCCACGCGGGTGCCTCGCAAATCATTTTCGAGGTCTGCTACGCCGCGGAGGCGCTGTCGCTCACCGTGCGTGACAATGGCCGCGGCCTGCCTGTGGAAGTCCAGCAGGTGGGACGCGCGGAGGGCCACTGGGGACTGGTCGGCATGCGCGAGCGCGCCCAGCGCCTCGGCGCACAGCTTATCGTAGACAGCGTCGTGGGCGTAGGCACTATCCTGACGGTGCAAGTCCCGGGCCAGCGGGCCTACCTGGCAGTGTGAGGGGGCGAAACCGATGGAACCCGGCACGGAAATGACGGAACGCCAGCAGCGCACGCGCGACAGGCTGCTGGACGCGGCCACGGCGGAGTTCCTGGACCGCGGCTATGCCGGCGCCACGCTGGCTGGCGTTGCCGCGCGCGGCGGCGTGTCCACCGCCACCCTGCACAAATACTTCGCCACCAAGCGCGCCATGTTTGCGGGCATGCTGGAACGCTTCTGGGCCTCCAATATCGAGCCGCCGGAGCTGGGCGGCGATCCGGCCGCGTGCCTGCGCTGCATCGGCAGCGCCTACGCCGAGCGCCTGCTGCCACCGGAATCGCCGGCCGTGGTGCGCGTGGTGATCGCGGAGGCGATCCACAGCCCGGAACTGGGCCAGGAACTGTATGAACGCGGCAAGGGCCCTTATATGGCGCGGCTGGCGTCGCTACTGGCCGATGCGGTCGCGGACGGCCGGATGAAGGTGCCGGACATTCCGCTGGCCGTCGGACAGTTCTTCGGCATGATCAACGACGTGCTGTTCTGGCCACGCCTGCTGTGTGCGGAGGCGACGGTGTCGCGCGACGATGCCGAGCGCGTGGTCAACGAGGCCGTCGCCACCTTCCTCGCGCGCTACGCAGTGGCCGAGAAGTGAGCCACGTGGTCGGCCAGCGCCTTCTGGAACGCGGGCCGGGCCATGCAGCGCTGCTTGTAGGCGTCCAGTGTCGGGAAGCGTTCGACCATGCCCGTTCCGTCCAGCTGGCGCAGCACGGTGGCCATCAGGATGTCGGCCACGCTGAACGTACCCGCCAGGTATTCGCGGCTGGATAACCAGGCGTCAATGGACGCCAGCCGTTTCAGCGACCGGTCCTCCAGCCCCGGGCGCGCCCCGGCCGCCCATGCCTCGCCAGCGGCGAAATAGATCAGTTCCGCCAGCGCGCCGGTGTGCGGCTCGACGGAGTTCAGCGCGGCAAACATCCACATCAGGGCTTGCTCGCGCGCAGCCGGGTCGGCGGGCAGCAGGCCGGGCTCCTTGCTGCCGAGGTGCAGCAGGATGGCGCCGGATTCGAAGATGGGAAAGTCGCCGTCGTGCAGCACGGGGACCTGGCCGAACGGTTGCTGCGCGCGGTAGCTGGAGGTGTTCTGGTCCTCGCCGCCGATGGTGCGCACCTGGTAGGGAAGGCCCGCCTCCTCCAGCGCCCAGCGCACGCGCAGCTCGCGCACATGGCCAATGGCAAACGACGGTACTTCGCGGAAGGTAGTCAGAGTGTACATGCCAGCTCTCCTCAGTTGGTGGGGTATGTGGCGAGAATACTTTGATCCATAATATGTTCAAGAACATTTTTTGAGGCGGACGGCCATGCCTTATACCAGTGAACACAAGGCCCGCAGGCGGGAACGGATCGTGGAGTCGGCGCGCAAACTGTTCAATCGCCACGGCTTCGAGCAGGTGTCGATCGACACGGTCATGTCCGAGGCGGGGCTCACGCGCGGCGGGTTTTACAACCATTTCCAGAGCAAGGATGAACTGTATGCGGCGGCGGTGGCCAGCTTCAGCACCTGCAATCCCTTTGCGGCCGATATTGCGGCCCATCCCGCCAGCGACGCGCGGGAGCTGGCGCACCGCCTGGTCGACCTCTACCTGAGCGATGCGGTGCTGGGCGATATCGATTCCCACTGTCCCTTGTACGCGCTGCCGGGCGACGTGGCGCGCGCCGGATTGTCGCCGCAGAAGGCTTACACGGCGCTGATCCGCAATCTGACGCAGGTGTTTGCGCGGGCGCTGTCCGCCTATCCGGACGGCGACGACCGCGCCCAGGCGATCGTTTCCCTGTGCGTGGGCGGCATGGTGCTGGCCCGCACCACGGACGACGCCACGCTGCGCCGCACGCTGCGCGCGTCGGCCCGGCAGCAGGCGCTGGCTTTGCTGGGGGCGAACTAGCCATGGGCAATCTGTTTTCCGACACTGCGCCGCCGGCTACGGGCGAACGTTTCGATACCTTGCTGTCCCATCGCGGACTGACGATCGAGCGCATCGTCAGCACGTCGAAGATCGAGTCGCAGCTTTATGTGCAGGAGCAGGATGAGTGGGTGGTGCTGCTGCGGGGGGAAGCGCTGCTTGATATCGATGGCGTCGCCACGCCATTGGCGGCCGGCGATTACGTCTTTCTCCCCGCCCGCACGCCGCACCGTGTTCTCCACGTCGCCGACGGCGCGATGTGGCTTGCGGTGCATCTGTCGGCGGAGCGGCAGGGGGAACGGCCAGATGTTAGACTATAGGGATATCCCGCACCACCCACAGGAGTAGCAGAACAATGAGCAGCGAACAAAAATCCAAACTGGCGCACCAGCCGCATCCCAATCCTGTCAGCGCCGAGCAGCGCGCGACGTTCCTGGAAAATCCGGGCTTTGGTCGCATTTTCTCGGACCACATGGCGACCATTCGCTATACCGAGGGCAAGGGCTGGCATGACGCCAGGATCGAAGCGCGCACTCCATTCAGCCTGGACCCGGCAACCCTGGTCCTGCACTATGCCCAGGAAATCTTCGAAGGCATGAAAGCCTACCGCCTGCCGGACGGCGGCGCGACCTTGTTCCGTCCGGATGCGAACGCACGCCGCTTCCGTAACTCGGCCAAGCGCCTGGCCATGGCCGACCTGCCGGAAGAACTGTTCATCGATTCCGTGCGCGAGCTGGTGAAGATCGACCGCGACTGGATTCCTGAAGCGGACAAGGGCTCGTTGTACCTGCGTCCCTTCATGATCGCCAATGAAGCGGTGCTGGGCGTGAAGCCGTCCGCCGAATACCTGTACTGCGTGGTGGCCTCGCCGGTGGGCGGCTACTTCAAGGCCGGCGCGGCAAGCGTGAGCCTGTGGGTATCCGACCTGTACACCCGCGCGGCGCCAGGCGGCACGGGCGACGCCAAGTGCGGCGGCAACTACGCCGCCAGCCTGCCGGCGCTGGCCGAAGCGCAGCAGCACGGCTGCGACCAGGCGGTGTTCCTGGACGCGGTGGAGCGCAAGTGGATCGAAGAACTGGGCGGCATGAACATCTTCTTCGTCTTCAATGACGGCTCGCTGCAAACGCCTCCACTGGGCGGCACCATCCTGCCGGGCATCACCCGCGATTCCCTGATCACGCTGGCGCGCGACCTGGGCATGACCGTGCGCGAAGAACCGTATTCGATCGACCAGTGGGAAGCGGACGCCAAGAGCGGCAAGCTGGTTGAATCCTTCGCCTGCGGCACCGCTGCCGTGGTGGCGCCGATCGGCCGCGTGCGTGGCCGCAACCGCGACTTCACCATCGGCGATGGCGGCGCCGGCGCCGTCACCCAGCGCCTGCGCAGCGCCCTGGTCGACATCCAGCAGGGCCGCGCTCCAGACCAGCACAACTGGCTCGACCGCCTGTTCTGATCAAAACCCACGTCAGTTGCACGTGCCCAGTGCGTCCCTGCTCGGGGGCGCACTTCTTTCACCCGAGATCCGATGAAACTGATCGCAATCCTGCTTGCGCTGGCATCGTCCAGCGCAATGGCTGCCGCGCCATTCAGCGGCACCGACTACAGCGGTACCTACGAATGCAAGGGCGACGATAACCACGAAGGCCAGTACGAGGCCATCGTCACCCTGAAACTGGACAAGGCCCAGAGCAACGGTAAATACGGCGCCTACCAGTTCAAGATGGAAGTGCCCGGCTACGGCGAATATCCGGGTCACGCAGCCGCTTACGGCGCGAACATGGCGATCCATTTCGCCAACACCGATGCCGCGACCAAGGACTACGGCACCGGCATCGCCGCTTTCACGAAAAAGGCCGGCAAGTGGACGTTCAAGAAGTACTACTTCGAGCCTGAATTCAAGGGCGGCAACTTCGGCTTCGAGAACTGCCGCCAGAAGTAAGACCAGCGATGCGCGCCGCCTTCGTCATCGCCGGCTTCATTTCGCTGGCGCTGGGCATCATCGGCATTTTTGTGCCGCTGCTGCCCACCACGCCTTTCCTGCTGCTGGCGTCGGCCTGCTTCGCGCGCGGCTCGAAGCGCATGCATCACTGGCTGCGCAGCCACGGCACTTTCGGACGCTACCTGCGCGACTTCGAGGATGGCCGCGGCATTCCCTTGCGCGGCAAGGTGCTGGCGATGGCGATGATGTGGCCATCGATGATTTACGCAATGTGGCGCGTGGGGCACCTGGCGCTGCAACTGATGCTGCTGGCGATCGCCTGCGGCGTTACCTTCTATATTCTTCGCCTGCCGACTTCACGTTAAGGCCTGGCCCAGGCGCTTGCCGAGGCAGAGCAGGGTGAGCGTGGGCGGCAGTCCCCAGGGCGCGGGCAGCACGGAGGCGTCGCACACATAAAGTCCGGGCGTGGACGTTTGCAGATTGCTGTCCACACCTGCGCCGATGGGAACAGTGCCGCCCGGATGCGCGGCGAAATGCCAGCTCTTGAACACATGCTTTGCGCCCGCTGCGGACAGCACGCGGCGCGCCAGCGCCACGCCGTCCGCGAACTTGCGGCGGTCGGAGTCCTGCAGCGTCTTGTCGGCCCAGCGCGGGCCAGTGGCGCCGCACGCTTCATCGCGGATCTTGACCATGATGCTCAGCGTGCGCCGGTGCGCGAACAGCCGGTCAAGGCGGCCGACCTGCAGCGCAAACGCCTGGTACATGGGCTTGGGCAGCGTAAGGTCGGAGAAGGACAAGCCCTGTTCCGGCAGCGCCATGCCGGCCGCCATCGGCACTTCCGCGCCGCCATCCACATCGTCCACGCTGCCCATCACAGCCACCACGGGGTCGCTGAAGAAGGGCACGTCGCGCGGACCGAGGCCGGAACTGTGCAGCAGGCGCGGACTGCCGATGCCGCCGCCCGCCAGCACCACGATGCCGGCGCGGGCTTCGTGCAGGCTTCCCTCGCGCTCGTATTCGACGCCGGCGGCGCGGCCATTCTCCACCAGCACGCGCGTGGCGCGCGCCTCGTCCACCAGTTGCGCGCCGTGGCGGACGGCTTCGTCCAGCAAATCGCGCGCCGTCCATTTCGCGCCATAGGGGCAGCCGTACACGCAACGCCAGCAGCCGCTGCGGCAGATCTGCGGGCGGATCATCTTGTCCAGCTTTTGCCAGGGCAGGCCGGCTGACTGGGCGGCCTGCATGATGCGCTTCGCCAGCGGGCCAATCAATTCATCCGGCAGCGGGGACATGGGCAGTTCGGCGCGGCATTCGGCCAGCGCGGGCGCGAGGTCGATGCCGAGGGCGGCAAAGCGCTGCAGTGGCGGCGCGGCGGCGGTGGCGAAATTCAGCGTCGAGCTGCCGCCGGCCGTGAGTCCGCGCACCAGCAGCGAGGCGTCGCGGTGAAAGAAGGCGCCCTTGCCGGGTACGGCGGCCATGGACGCCATCTGGCCCAGCGTGCCCCTTACCGGTGCCGCGCTGCCCCGTTCCAGCACCAGCACACGCAGGCCGCGGCGAGCGGCTTCGCGCGCCACGCTGGCGCCGCCCGGACCACTGCCGACGATGATGGCGTCGTACCTCCTCATGCTGCTTGCGCGAGTGCGGCGCAGAAGGCGGCGGTGGCGTCGTCCACCGGGAAGCAGGATTCGACGTGCAGCTCGTCCAGCGTGACGTCGCGCGGCGTACCGAAGGTGGTGATCGTGGAGAAGAAGCGGATCTCCTTGCCGTCGCGATGGAAGACGGTGGTCAGCAGCGGCGTGGGCGCTGCGGACAGGTCGCGCTGGCGCCAGCGCACCGGCACGCCGGGGTAGGACAGCACTTCGTCCAGCAATTCGCGCGCGACCGTGTCGCCGGGCGAGGAGGCCACGAGGTTGTGCAGGTGGGCCAGCAGGTCGTTTGCCACTTCCTCCCAGTTGGCCAGCGCGCCGCGCAGGTCATTCGGGTCGAACACATGGCGGAGCATATTGCGGTGCGGGCTGTCGCGTCCCCCGAGCAGGAAGCGGTTCATGCGCACGGCGGCTTCGTTGGCCATCAGGATGTCCCAGTGACGGTTCATCAGGAAGGCGGGGTAGGGCTCCTGCTGCTTCAGCATCAGTTCAATCGCGCGCCGTACCTGGGCCATTGCCGGCGTGGCCAGTTGCGATTCGGGGTAGCGCGGTGCGTAGCCGGCGGCGACCAGCAGCGCGTTGCGCTCACGGAGCGACATTTCCAGCGTGTCCGCCAGCCGCGCCAGCATTTCCGGGCTTGGTTTCGACTTGCCCGTTTCGATGTAGCTCAGGTGGCGGGTCGAAATGCCCGCGTCCAGCGCCAGATCGAGCTGGCTCAGTCGGCGCGCGCTACGCCATTCGCGCAGCAGCAGGCCTACGTGGGCGACGTGTGCTACATGGGCGGCTTGGGCGGCTGGCGTTGCCGTCGACGGTTGGTGGAGGTTGGCGTTCATGCAAGGGATATTAGCCTGCTTTGTGCGCGGAATCCATGACCTGGGAGGTTATGGATGCATGACCTGGGGCGTAATTGCCGCGTTGCGCGGCGGGCGGGATGATGGCGTCAACTTTTCTTGACCAGGAGTTTGCCATGCACAGAAGGACGTTTATCAGGATGTCGGCAGGCGGTGTGGCGGCGCTTGCCGCAGGCGCCGCCAGCATGTCCGACGCAGCCGCTTCGGCCGCTACGTCAACGGCACGCGTTGGCAGTGCGGCCAGCGCGTGGCTCGCAGCAGGCGGCTGCGGAGCGGCGAACGTGGCGCTGACGTCGGACATGGCGCGGGGCCCCGACGTGGCGCGGCAGTCGGACGTTGCAGGCGGCCGTGGAATGGCGGGAGCGGAGGGAGGGGCGGGGGTGGCGGAAGAGGGCGGCGCGGCGGGGGCGGCGGGGGACGCGGAAGCGCGGGCGTGGGCGCAGGCGCGGCGGTTCGTGGCGACGGGCGCGGGGGAGATTGCTGTGGTGGAGCGCGGGCGCGGGCCGCTGGCGGCGCTGATCCTGCACGGCTTCCCCCTGAACAGTTACCAATGGCGCGGCGCGGTGCAACGGCTCGCTCGGTATCGGCGCTGCATAGCACCCGACTTCCTGGGCCTCGGCCACACGCGCGTCGCGCCGGGACAGAGCCTGGCCCCGCAAGCGCAAGCCGACATGCTGGCCGAATTGCTGGACAAGCTGCAGATCCGGAAAGTCGACCTGATCGCCAACGACAGCGGCGGCGCCGTCGCGCAAATCTTCCTGGCGCGCTATCCGCAGCGCGTGCGCTCCCTGCTGCTGACCAACTGCGACACCGAAATCGACTGCCCGCCGCCAGCCCTGCAGCCGGTGATCGACATGTCCAAATCGGGCACCTTTGCCGACCAATGGTTCGAGCCCTGGCTGGCGGAAAAAAACCTGGCCCGCTCCAGCGCCGGCATCGGCGGCATGTGCTTCGAACATCCCGCGCAACTGAGCGACGCAACGCTGGAAGCCTACCTGCGTCCCCTGGTCAGCACGCCCCAGCGCAAGCAGCGCATGCACGCCTACGCCGTCGCGCTGGAAGCCAACTCCCTGTCGGGCATCGGCCCCGCGCTGAAGGCCAGCCAGGCGCCGGTGCGCGTCCTCTGGGGCATGGCGGACGACATCTTCCTCCCCCACGGCGCCGACCACCTGTCCAATGCCTTCGGCAACTCCAGGGGCGTGCGCCGCCTCGCAGGCGCGAAGCTGTTCTGGCCCGAAGAACGCCCGGACCTGATCGCGCAGGAAGCGCGGGCCTTATGGCAAGCCTGATCAGCGTTTACGGTAAATGCAGACGATGATATCGCTGGGGAAGAGCTTCAGCACCGGCAGCGCACACAGGATGGCCAGGTACTGCAGGCGGTTCTTCAGCGCGCTGCCGCCGGCGTAAGCGATGCGTTCATACAGGCCGTCCGCCATGATGGCCTCCAGTTCGCTGGAAAAGCGCAACTCGAAGCCCATGCCCTCTACAAGCTTCGTCAGATTGGCCGGGTTGAAGTAATGCACGTGGGGCGAAGGCATGTCCTTCTGCCACATGCGCTCGAAGGGCCCGCGCAGACCGAGCGCCGCGAACACCTTGGACAGGCGATAGAACAGGCCGCGCGAATTCGGCAGGTTCAGGATCAGGATACCGCCCGGATTCAGGCGCTCATGGCAAGCCTGCAGCGCGGCGCGGATAGGCGGAATATGCTCGATCACGTCGTTGAAAACGATCACGTCGAAGCGTTCATCGGCCCCCAGCGCATCCGGGAAGAAGCCAAGGC
>DASWYX010000117.1:0-10132 GCA_036404755.1 Pseudoduganella sp. | reverse complement strand
ACGACCGCCGCCGCCAGCAGGCCGAGCGAGGCCAGCAGGCCGCGGTAGCCGCTGGTGCTGAACACGTGGGACAGCATCCACACCAGCAGCACGCCCATCAGCAGGGCCGCCGCCAGCTGCTGCCAGCGCAGCGCGCCACGGCGCACGCGGTGGGCGCAGATCAGCGCGCCGATCAGGGCGCCGGACGCGGCGTAAGCGATGTAAATGTCGCGCGAGAAAATGGTCAGGCCGGCAAAGCAGCCCAGCATCAGGCACACCAGGCCGGCCGCCAGCCGCGCGGGATGGTGACGGCCATCGATCAGCCATAAGGCGACAAAGGGGAAGGCCATGGCCAGGTAAGCGTCCAGCGCGGCGCCGCCGGTGTGCATGGCGGAAAAGGGTGCGGTGGGGCGGTAGTCGCTGGCGAAGTTGAGCAGGCCGGGGAAGGTGTCTCGCTCCCACATCACGGCCAGGCTGGTCAGCACCAGGCCACCCAGCATGCCCGGCACGAACAGGCGCTCGATGTTGACGGCTTCCGGCCCCGCGCTCTGGCGCAGCAGGGGCAGCAGCAGCAGGGGCCACAGCAGACCCTTCAGCACGCGCAGGCTGTTATACGGGCTGACATAGTTGGACAGCGCATTGGCATCCCAGGCCGGCAGCGGCAGCAGGCCGCGCGCGGCCGCGCCCAGCCAGCACAGCGCCAGCAGCACGCAGGCCGCCTTGGCCAGGCCGGGCAGGCGCGTCGGTTGTTCCTTGCCATAGCGCAGGTAACCGCCGACGCAGGTGGCCAGCAGCAGCAAGTCCAGCTCGTCGACGAAATACCAGCCGGTCCACGGCGCGAAGTCGAGCACGGGAAGCAGGGCCGGCACGATGGCCAGCCACCAGCTGGGGCGCCACAGCAACAGCGCGATATAGGCGCCCAGGCCGGCGCCCAGCAGGAGTTTGTTGGCGGGGTAATACCAGCAGACCAGGGCCAGCAAGGCCAGCGCCGCCACCGCGGTGGCGCGCGCAAACACGACACGCATCATTGTTTCGTCGTCGCTTCCTTGCTGGCTGCCGCAGCGGCGGCGGCCGGCGCGGCGGGTTCGCCTTCGGCCTCAGCGGGTTGGGCCGGCGGCGGCGGTTCCACCCAGGCGCGGGCACTGACCAGCATATTCTTCAGGCCCGGCAGCGGGAAGCCGGCGGCGTAGGCCTTCTGCGCATAGGGCAGGGCCTTGTCGTACTGCTTGCGCTTGGCGTACAGCAGCCCGACGTTGTAATTGATGGCCGGATCATCTGGCTCCAGCGCCAGCGCGCGTTCGAACATGGGCATGGCCTGCGATTCCTTGCCCATCACATACAGATAGCGGCCGTACAAGCCCCACACGATGCCGTCGTCGGGGCGGAAGCGTACGGCGCGCTCCAGATAACACTCGGACGGATACTGCATGCCCGGAACCGGGGCGCCCTTGTAGCGCGGGGCCATGCGGATCACCGCTTCCAGCGCACGCCGGTGGTTGGGGAAGGTGGCCAGGGTGTAATGGATGTCCGCCCCTGCCAGGCCGCCGGAGCTGCCGCGCCCGCCGGCTTCCACCTCTTCCGTGAAGTGGGCGCCCTCGACGACCTGCAGAATGGGTTCGTTATCCCGCACGTCGTAGATATGCCCGGGGGCATTCAATTCGCCGCAATACTGCTTGGCTTGCGCCATGCCCGCCGCCAGCAGCAGCGCGGCGCCGGTAATCAATGCCAGGTTCTTCATGCTTCCTCCGTACTGCCTTGGGTGACCGGATTCTTGGCGTGCGCGGTCACGGTGATATGGTCCAGCAGGCGGCCCAGCTCCGCCGTGCGGGCGCGGCGCGAAGCGCTGGCCACGGCTGCGGGCGTGGCCAGCGGGGCCTGGCCCGCTTCTGCATGGCGCAGGAAATACAGCAGGCCGGCCTTGATGCCTTCCTTGTCGTCCAGCGGCGCGATGGTGTCGATGCCGGCCGCGCGCAGCGCGGCGGCGGTGTCGCCGATCGTGTCCGTCAGGGCCAGGATGGGGCGGCGTGCGCGCAGGTATTCGTACAGCTTGGCGGGGATCTGGTGGTTGCAGTTGCTCGCCTGCAGCACCAGCAGCCCGTCCGCTGTCAGCATTTCGGTCAGCGCATCGCGGTAGGCGATGTGCGGGGCCAGGCTCACCAGGCTGGCGATGTTATAGCGTTCGATCAGGCCGGCCAGGTACTCGTCGTGGCCGGTGGCGCGCAGCACGATGTGCAGGCGCTGCGGCGTGACCTCGCCCGTACGCTGCAGCTCGGACAGCGCTTCGAACAGCGGTACCGGATCGCGTTCGGACGGGTAGATGACGCCGCTGTGGATCAGCGTGAATGGCCGCCCGGCCGGACGCTGGAAGCTGGCCGCTGCCTTGGCGGCATCGGTAAAGTTCTCTTCATCGTAGCCATTTTCGATCAGCGTGAAGCGGCTGGCCGGGATGTGCGGATAGCGCCTGGTGTAGGTGACGATGGCGCCCGGCGTGGTGCACACGGCCACCGTGCAGTGCTGCACCGTGCGGTCCTCGATCCAGCGGTAGACCTTGCGCGTGACGGGATTGGGCGGATAGTCGACATCGGTCATCGGATCGCGCAGGTCGGCCACCCACGGCAGTCCGGTCAGCTTGTGCAGGAAATAGGCGATCAGGTTGGCGGTGGCGATCGGATAGGTCGACCACAGCACCTGCGGCTTGTAGCGGCGCACCAGGCGCAGGCCGGCCGGCACGGCGCCCAGCACCCAGCTGACCCAGCGGTCGGGCAGCGCCATCCAGCCCACGTAGCGGTTCTTGAAGGACAGGTGGCGCCGCGTGTCCAGCGCAAAGGCGCGGTGCACGACGGCTTCGGACGGGATTTCCTTCATCTGGTCCGGCCCCTGGTTTTCGTACACCCGCGGATGGGCCGACAGCACGATCGGCTGCCAGTCCAGCGCAGGGAGGTATTGCGCAAACTTGAGCGTGCGCTGGATCCCGCTGCTGCCGCGCAGCGGCGGGAAGTGATAGGCGATCATCAGCACACGCTTTACCATGCGCGCACCCATTCGCCGGTCCATGCGGCCACCTGGTCACGCCATTCGCGGCGCGAGAAAGTGTGGTCGGCCGCCGGCAGGGTCTGCTGCTGCACGCGCGGTGCGGCCAGCAAATCCTGCCAGCGGCGGGATGCCTTGGTCATGTCGAGAAACTCCTGAGCCGTGAGGTCGGCGCCACTGAAAATGAATAGCACGGGTCCGCCGAAGCGCTGCATGCCTTCCAGCATGCGCCCGTGCAGGCCGGGACCGCCCGGCGGTGCGCCAACCGAGTAGACGGCTTGCGGCGCCGCCGCTTCCGGCGCCGGCGCCGGGTCCTCTGCCGGCGCCTTGCCGCGCGCCGCGCCCAGCACCCCGGTGAAGGAGCGCAGCGCGCCGCGGAAATCGAACTGGCCGCTGAAAATCTTCTTCCACAGCGCCGGCTGCAGCAGGCGGTCGCGGTAATAGTGCTTCAGCGTGGCGCGCGCCAGCCCATCCTCGGTGCGCGCCCAGGGATTGAGCAGCACCAGGCCGGCCACGCGCGGATCGCCGTGGGCGTAGAACATGGCGGCGGACGCGGCGTCGCACAGCCCCCACAGCACCACTTCCTGCAGACCGGGCACGGCGTGCAGGAAGGTGTCGACGGCGGCGCGCAGGTCGTCCTGCACCATTTCGAAATTGCGCAGCTCGCCATCGCTGTCGCCCATGCCGCGGTAGTCGAAGCGCATGGCGGGAACGCCCTGCGCGGCCAGCGCGCGCGCCAGCAGTGCGAACTGGCGGTGGCTGCCGGCGCGGTACTGCGGGCCGCCAACGATGATCAGCACGCCGCGCCGGGCCGGCGCCGCGCTCGGGCTGAGGATGGCGACCAGCTGCTCGCTGCCGCAGGCAAAGCCCAGCGCTTGTTCGTCAGGCTGCATAGGCGGCCTCCTGCAGGGCTGCGCAGGTGGCGCGCAGCAGGAAGGGCGCTTCCGCGATTTCCTGGCTGGCCCAGAAGGCCGGACCGGGAACGGCGTGGCCGGTGGCGTCCGCGCCGTTGACCTGCCAGGTCTGCAGCACGCGCGCCGCGGCCGGCGGCAGCGGGCGGCTCGCCTCGGCCACCATTTCAAACCAGTGCACGGGGCACAGCGGCGGCATGATGCGCGTCGCATCCTGGCCGTCGATGGCGCGCGCCAGCTCGGGCGCCAGCGTGTAGCCGGCGATTTCCAGCGTCTCGCCCCGTTCCAGCGCGGCGCGCAGGGCGGCCGTGCCGCCATTCTGCTGGCCATCCTCCAGCATCTGCGCCGCCACCTTGAGGCGCAGGAACTGGGTCAGGAAGGCCGAGCCGCTGGACACGGGCTGCCACAGCAGCATGGCGGACGGCATGTGCGGCGACTGGTGCGCATAGTCGAGGGCCAGCAGGGCGCCCAGGCGCAGGCCCCACAGGCCGACCGGCGCCAGCAGCGCGTCGCCCAGCTTTTGTTCCAGCCAGCGTTCGGCGCGCGCCACGTCGGCCAGCCAGGTTTCCCAGCGCGCGTCGGCAAAGTCGCCGGCGCTGTCGCCGCAGCCATGCAGGTCGATCTGCAGGATGGCAAAGCCCTGCGCCGCCAGCGTGCGTGCCTGCAGCGCGGCCATGCGGCGCGCCTTGTTCATCTCCTCGGCAAACGGGTGCAGATAGATGAAGGCGCCGCGGCAGGAACCCTGCGGCGCGTGGTACAGGCAAAAGCGCGCTGCCGCGCCGCCGTCCAGGAAGAACGGGTGGGCGTGCGGCGCAGGGCGGGTACTCATGCTGTCAGCTTGTGTTTGACGAAGGCGGCCAGGCTGCCCAGGGTGGCGAAGGTGGCAGCACTGATCTCGTCATCGTCCACGGCAAAGCCGAATTGCTCTTCCAGTGCGCCGATCAGTTGCACCACGGCCATCGAATCGAGTTCGGGGATGCTGCCCAGCAGGGCCGAGTGCTCATTCAGGTGCTGGCCGGATGGGCCGAGGGCGAGCGTGTCGATCAGGAGGGTTTTTACTTCGTCGAGATACTGCTGCATTGATAAACTCCGTTACTCCGTTGTCGGGGATTGCGCCGCCACCGCGGCCGGGGGCGCCAGCTTGGCGCGCAGCAGGCCGGGCAGGGCATGGCGATTCTGGACCAGGCGATGCAGCGGCATCAGGCCCGGCCAGCGGTAAAGATTGACATGGTACATGGTCCGGATTTCCTCGGTCCAGCGCGTATGCCATTCCATGACCTTGCCATAGAACTCGAGCCGCTCGAAACGCTGTTCCCCGAACAGCTGCTGCACGCATTCCTCGCGCATCAGCAGGGTCGGCGACAGGCTCGAGGGCACCGACTCGTCATAGGTGGTTTTCAGCACGATGACGCAGCCGTGGCCCTCGATGCACAGGTCGGTGGCCACCAGCTGCTCATTGAACCAGTAGCGGTAGACGCAGGCGGCGCCGCGGCGCGCGAACGCTTCCAGCATCTGCGTGTAGAAACGGCCCTGCGGATTGTCCGGATGCACGGCGGTGCCGCGCCCGGCCTTCCAGCCCGCGCTCTCCAGCCGGCCATAGTCGGCCACGGCCTGCGCCATCTGTTCCGGCGCGCGGAACGCTTCCAGGCGCGGCACGATGCCATCCTTCTGCAGCTTGGAGCGCTGTTTTTTCAGGTTGGTGCGCAGGTTCTTGCCGCGCGCATTCCAGTACTCCTCGAAGGTGCCGGCCAGCGACACGCGCGCCGTGCGGATATAGTCGGCCGTATTCAGCTGGCCGCTTTCCGCCGGACGGTTTTCCAGCTGCGGGTCGCGCTGGGTCAGGCCCAGCATCAGGGGCAGCCCGGGCAGGGCGCGCAGCAGGCCGCCCAGCAACGGTTGCAGCTCGGCGTTCGGATCGTGCATCCACAGGCTGACGGGCGCCTGCGAAGGCTGGAACGTGGACCAGGCGCCGCGGCCGCCCGGCGCGACGATGCCCATCGCCGTCACGCGGCCGTTCTGTTCATGGATGGCCAGCTTTTCCTCGCCGGTGCCGAAGGCGTCCAGCAGGGCTTGCACGAAATCCGGCTCCAGCAGCGGCGAGCGCGTGGTGGTGGCGTTGCAGTCGCGCCACAGGTCGGTATGACGGGCGAATTCCGTCGCGGGCAACAGGCGCCAGCTCATGAGGACTTTGCTTTCTGTGCCAGCACCACGCTGCGCACCTTGTCGATCATCCACGCCATCTCGCGTTCGCGCATTTCCTGGTGGCAGGGCAGTTGCAGCACGCGGCGCGACAGGTCCACGCTGTTGGCGCACACGCTGGCGTCCACGCCCGGCCACAGGAATTCGCCGAAGCGGATCACCGGCGCGCCATCCATCTTCAGCACGCGGAAGATCGCTTCCGGCTCGTCGGCGACGATGGGGAAGACCCAGGGGTAGACATTGTCCGGCAGCTCCGCATGCAGCGGATGGATGCCCGGCAGGTCGGCCAGGGCCTGCTGCAGGCGCTGGTAGTTGCGGCGGCGCAAGGCGCCCATGCGGTTGCGCGACACCAGGCGCAGCATCAGGCGCGAGAAGCGGGAGGAGCGCTTGTCCAGCCAGCGCGGGTCGAAGCCGAAGCCGCCATCCGAGGAACCCGGCGCCAGCGGCTGGGCATTGGGCTGGCGGCGCGCCTTGATCTGGCTCCACAGCAGCGATTTCAGTTTCATCGGCACATAGGTCAGCGCGCGCAGCAGGCGCAGGCGGTCGTGTGAGAAACCGTCTTCCAGCGTGTTGATCATGGCCTTGGCTTCGAACGCCAGGCCGGGCGACTGCTGCTCCACTTTGTCCAGCGGACGGCGTGCCGACACCAGCAGGCCCCCTTCATACAGGGGAAAGAATTTCATGCTGCTGGCGATCGCGTAATCGCCCCACGAACCGAGCGGACGGCCCTTGTGCTGGCCCAGGAAGGAATGGGCGCAGTCTTCCAGCAACAGCAGGCCGCGGCGGTCGCAGAATTCGCGCAGCGCCGACAGGTCCTGCGGGAAGCCGAAGTAATTGGTGGCCATCAGCAGCTTGCAGCGCTCGTCCAGCTTGGACGCCACATCGTCCAGGTTGATGGCGGTGTTGGCCTGGATGCGGTAGAACACGGGCGTGGCGCCGGCCCAGATCACCGGCTCGACCATCGAGGAGCAGTGGTAGGAAGGCACCAGCACCTTGTCGCCGGGGCCGATGCCGGCGTCGCGCAGCGCCAGCGCGATGGCGACGCGGCCGCTGGTCGTATAGCGGCGCGGGCCCGCATCCAGGATCGAGGGAACGGCGCCATGCAGGCCGCGCAGGAAGGAGGCCATCGAGAGCGGCGGGTTGATCGGCAGGCGCGAGCGCGGGTAGTCCGGCACGTTCGGCACGAAGCTGCCGAGGGCGCGGGCCTGGTCGGCGGCTTCCCCGGATTTAACATCTGAAATGCTGAAATTCCCCATGGACACTCGCTGGAAGGCGTAGTTTCAAGATTGGCATGTTTGGAAGTATAACCTGCGCGCAGCCCGCCGGATCGACTTACTTAATAAAACCACAATCCGTTGCTAACGGCTTACACTTGTTGTTGTTTTTTACACGAAAATTGTGAAATCTCAAGGCCTCGGGAACCAAAAAAGGGGAATGATGTCGATTATAAAATGTTAATATCCGTACCGGGGGCTTGCCGCTCCGCATTAATTAACGCAGGATTTGAAAGATGAGCGACCTGATCCACGAATTGCTGCTGCGCTCGGCCCAGCGGACCCCCGGCGCGGAAGCGCTGGTGTACGGCCAGCGCCGGCTGAACTATGGCGAACTGGCCGGGCTGGTGCGCCAGACGGCGTCCGCCCTGCTGGCTGCCGGACTGGAGCGGGGCGAGCGCGTCGCCGTCTACCTTGAGAAGAATGTCGAGAATGTGGCGGCGATGTTCGGCGCTGCGGCGGCCGGCGGCGCCTTCGTGCCCGTCAACCCGCTGCTGAAGCCGGAACAGGTCGCGTATATCTTGGCCGACTGCAATGTGCGCGTGCTGGTCACGTCCATCGACCGCCTGCGCCTGCTGCAGGATGCGCTGGCGCACTGCCGCGACCTGCGCCTGGTCGTGGCCACCGGCAGCGGCGAGCTGCCGGCCCTGCACGGCGTCGAAATGCTGGGCTGGGACGAGTTCCAGGCCACGGCGGACGACGCGCTGCGCGCCCACCGCGCCATCGATACCGATATGGCGGCCATCCTGTACACCTCGGGCAGCACCGGCAAGCCGAAGGGCGTGGTGCTGTCCCACCGCAATATGGTGGCGGGCGCGGTCAGCGTGTCGAGCTACCTGGAAAACACGCCGGACGACCGCCTGCTGGCCGTGCTGCCGCTGAGCTTTGACTATGGCCTGTCGCAACTGACCACCGCCTTCCACGTGGGCGCGACGGCCGTGCTGATCAACCACCTGCTGGCGCGCGACGTGCTGAACGCCGTCGTCGCCGAAAAAATCACGGGCCTGGCCGCCGTGCCGCCGCTGTGGATCCAGCTGGCGCCGCTGCCCTGGCCGGCCGATTGCACGCTGCGCTACCTGACCAATTCGGGCGGCGCCATGCAGCGTCCCACGCTCGATGCGCTGCGCAAGGCGCTGCCAAACGCGAAGCCTTTCCTGATGTATGGCCTGACCGAAGCTTTCCGCTCCACCTTCCTGCCGCCGGAAGAGCTTGAGCGGCGCCCCGATTCGATGGGCAAGGCGATCCCGAATGCGGAAGTGATGGTGCTGCGTCCCGACGGCAGCGAGTGCGCGCCGGGCGAGCCGGGCGAACTGGTGCACCGCGGCGCCCTGGTGTCGCTGGGCTACTGGAATGACCCGGCCAAGACGGCCGAGCGTTTCAAGCCCATCGCGGCGCTGCACTACGGGCTGCCGATCGCGGAACTGGCCGTGTGGTCGGGCGACACGGTGCGCAAGGATGAGGAAGGCTTCCTCTACTTCATCAGCCGCAACGATGAAATGATCAAGACGTCCGGCTACCGCGTCTCGCCCACCGAGGTGGAGGAAGTGGTGTATGCGCGCGAACACGTCGCCGAGGCGGCCGCGATTGGCGTCAAGCACCCGGCGCTGGGCCAGGCCATCGTCGTAATCGCGTTGCCGCGCGAAGGCGTGGCAATGACCGCGTCCGACCTGCTGGCCGCCTGCAAGCCCCACCTGCCGGCCTATATGCTGCCGCAAAAGGTCGTGATCGCGGATGCCGCCCTGCCACGCAACCCGAACGGCAAGATCGACCGCAAGCTGCTGTCCACGCAGTACGAGAACGTGTTTACGGAGGGGGCATGAGCGTACAGCGCCCGCAGCACGCCGCGCTGACCCAGTTCGAAGTGCATGGCGACAGCCTGCACATCGGCGGCATCGCGCTGGCCCGCCTGGCGCAGCGCGTGGGGCAGACCCCGTTCTACGTCTACGAGCGCAAAGCGATGACCGAGCGCGTGGCGCTGCTGCGCCGCCACCTGCCGCGGGACGTGCACCTGCATTACGCGATGAAGGCCAACCCGATGCCGGCCGTGGTCCAGCATATGGCCGGCCTGGTCGACGGCATCGACGTCGCCTCCGGGGGCGAGCTGCGCGTGGCGCTGGATACCACGATGGACCCGTCGCGCATCAGCTTTGCGGGGCCGGGCAAGAGCGATGCCGAACTGTCCTGCGCGATCGCGGCCGGCATCGTGCTCAACCTGGAATCGGAAGGCGAGATGGAACGCGCCGCCGTGATCGGCCAGCGCCTGGGCATCCAGCCCAAGGTGGCCGTGCGCGTGAATCCGGACTTCGAACTGAAATCCTCCGGCATGAAGATGGGCGGCGGTCCCAAGCAGTTCGGCGTGGACGCCGAGCGCGTACCGGACATGCTGCGCCGGATCGGCGAGCTGGGACTGGACTTCGAGGGCTTCCACATCTTCAGCGGTTCGCAGAACCTGAAGGCGGCCGCCATCCAGGAAGCGCATGAAAAGACTTTTGCGCTGGCGCTGCGCCTGGCCGAAGCGGCGCCGCGTGCGCCGCGCGTGCTGAATATCGGCGGCGGCTTCGGCATTCCGTATTTCCCCGGCGAGGAGCGCCTCGACCTGGAAGCGGTGGGAGCCAACCTGGCGCGCCTGCTGGACGAACTGCGTCCGCGCCTGCAGGGCGCCCAGGTGGTGATCGAACTGGGACGCTACCTGGTCGGCGAGGCGGGCGCCTATGTGTGCCGCGTGGTCGACCGCAAGGT
>DASWYX010000116.1:0-2790 GCA_036404755.1 Pseudoduganella sp. | reverse complement strand
ATACAGGCCATCCGCCCCGATAACAAGTGCATAGCGGTCCTGGCTGCCGTCGGAAAATGCGACGGTCACGCCGTCCGCATCAGGAACAAGGCTTGTGAACGTGCAGCCCAGGCGCACGTTCGTGCCGGCAGCGCGAGTCGCTTCCGCCAGAATGCGCGCCAGCACTGGGCGCATGATGGCGCCGTTGCCCGGCACGTCGGCGCCAGCCAGGCGCGGCGTGGGCAAAGTCGCAATCTTCTCGCCGGTCGGGATGCAGATATCCACACCGTCCGATGCGGCGCCCTGCTCCATGAAAGCGTCAAGGATGCCGAGCGTGCGGAAGGCGCGCAAGGTTGCGCCACCCAGGCTGATACCGGCGCCGTACGAGCGCCATTCAGCATCGATTTCGACCAGGTCCACTTCCCTGCCCTGCTTGCGCAGTTCGATGGCGGCAGCCATGCCGGAGAAACCGCCGCCGATGATCAGTACCTTTCCAGTCATGCCAATTCCTCCGCGTCCGGCCGGATGCACACGTCACGCTCGCCGGTGATGACCAGCTCGACTTTTTGCAGCCGCTGCCCCATGCAGGGCCCCAGCGTGCACTCGCCGGTTTCGATATCGAACTGCGCGCCATGCGACGCGCAGACGATGCGCGTGGACGCCGCATTCAGGTAATGGTCCTTCCACCAGGCCATCGGCGTGCCGCCATGGTGCGGGCAGGCGTCGCGCCAGGCGTGCAGTCTGCCGCCATGGCGCACGACCATCACCGAATCGCGCCCCTGCTCCAGCGGATCGAAGCCGCGCGAGTGGCCCTCGGCGATATCGTCTGCGTGGCACAGGCGAATGAACTGCATCACGGCTTCCATCAGGGTTTCCCCGCTCCTGCAGGTGGCGGGCCGCCCGGCGCCCACTTTTCGCGCGTCTGGAACAGGAAGAGCTGCGAAGCGTCGGCGCTCATCGGCGCCTGGCGCGCAATCCACACATCGTCGTGGGTATCCATGTCCGCGTCGTACTCCACGTGGCAACCCAGCGGGCTGTTGAAGTACCAGAACCAGTTGGAACCCATCTTGTGGCGGCCCGGCCCCCAGAACGATTGATAGCCCTTGTTGACGAAACGCGTGCCGGCCAGCAGCACTTCGGTCGGCCCGCCCATGTGGAAGGTGAAATGCTCGCAGCCCTTCATGAAAGGCGGCGTCTGGATCAGGAACAGCGTGTGGTGGTCATCCGTTCCGGCCGGCTTCAGGAAGGGGCCAGCGCCAAGCAGGCGGTCGGTGCAGCGGAAACCCAGGCGTGCATAGAAAGCCTCCGCCTTCGCGGCATCGGGCACGAAGTACACGACATGCGACAGCGTGCGCGGACGCGCCTCGGCATTCTCGTCCACCGCAGGGATATTGACGGGGCGCCGCACGCTCGATCCGGGCGCATTCACTGCCTCGGCGCGCAAGTCGATCGGACGGCGCGCGGTCACCTGGAAGCCCAGCACGAAGCCCATGTCGTCAACGGATTCAATGCTGCCGTCGCCCAGGCGCTTCACTTCGCGGTCCTTGCCCAGCTCCTCGGCGATGTCGCGCAGCGCCTTTTCATCGGCCACGCCGTAGACCGTCTTGCGCAACATGCTGGCGGTGCCGAGCGAAGGCGGCAGGGACGCGTCATCCTTGTGGGCGATGACGATGGCCGTGCCGTCCAGCGCCTCGAAGCGGCCGTTGCCCACCGGCGCCAGGCCGTAGTCGGTCAGGTATTGGGTGCAGGCGGCGACGTCGTCCACGCCGAAAACCAGTGCATCAGGTCCGATAATATTCATGAATCTTCCTTATTTCAAAGTGCGGTACGTCCGCCCAGGGTCTCCGCGACCCAATCCGCGATGTAAGCGCCCGCGTTGGCGGAATTGTCGAAACTCGAGTGCTGCACGCCGCCCTCGCGTTCCGTAAAAATCTTCAGCTCGCGCTTCGGGCTGTTGACCAGTTGTTCATAGGTGCGCTCGGCCCAGGCCCGCGGAATCTGTGAATCCTTTTCGCCATGCGTGACCAGGAAAGGCACCTTGATCCGATCCAGCACGCCGTCGAGATGGACGTTTTCGGCGATGCGCATGAAGTCATCCATGTCCTGCGCGCCCCACACCCAGCGCACGTGCTCCCAGTAATGCGGCACAGGGAAATTGCCCTCGCGCGCCAGGCGCTTCTTTTGCACGTCGCGCCAGTCATGGTTGGCGCCCCAGACCACGCCGCAGGCAAAGCGCGGTTCGAATGCCACTGCACGCGGGCAGTAGTAGCCGCCCAGCGAAACGCCTTCCAGGCCGATACGCTTTGCATCGACATCGGCGCGGGTCTCCAGCCAGTCCACGACCTTGCTGGCCCAGCGTTCGCTGTCGAACACGGCGTGCATGCCATGCAGGCGCAGCGCTTCGCCGGTGCCCGGCTGGTCGATCACCAGCGAGGACACGCCCCGCTGCGCCAGCCAGCGCGGCAGGCCGACGCGGTATTTCATTTCCTTCACCGAGTCCAGGCCATTGACCTGGACCAGGATGGGCGCCGGGCCGTTCACGCCTTCAGCGCGCACGTACAGGCCGGAGATATGGGCGCCCTCGTACGGGATTTCGACGCGCTCACAGTTTTCGCCGGAGAGGCGAATGCCGCGCGCAAACACTTCCAGGAACCGCTGGTAGAGCGCGGCGCGGCCCGGTGCGCCATGCGCCTGCAGGCGTTCGGCGGTCAGGTAGTAGATCGCGGCGCGGGAGTACTTGTCACCGGCCGAGATCAGGCGCCCGCGCGTTTCATCCTCGTCGGCGAGGCTGCAAAGCTTGTCGGCCATCCT
>DASWYX010000115.1:0-8581 GCA_036404755.1 Pseudoduganella sp. | reverse complement strand
CGCTGCAGCGACCAGTGGCGGGCGCGCAGTTCACGGCCCAGCTCTTCCAGGCCGGATAGGGCAACTTCGCCACGCCAGTGTTTCTCAAGTAAGAACTTTAATTCGCGCTGTGCGCCCATTCGGGGAAAGCCTAAAACGTGCGATCGTACTGTTTTCATTTTGTCATTAAAATTAAACATTGGTGACGTAAAGTGTGCGGCATCTCGTCATATAATAAAAACGAAACTTTTTGCCTCATAACATGAAAATTATTCATTCATGCTCGAGATACGCCACCTGCGCACGCTTGCCGCGTTGCGCTCAGCCGGCAGCCTGGTCCGCGCCGCTCAGTTGCTGAACCTGACCCAGTCGGCTTTGTCGCACCAGATCAAGCTGCTCGAGGACCGCTACGGCGGACCGCTGTTCGAGCGCAAGACGGTGCCGATCGGCTTTACCGCAATGGGCGCGCGTTTGCTGCGCCTCGCGGATACGCTGCTGCCCGAAGTCGAGCAAGCCGAGCGCGATGTCGCACGCCTGTCGCAAGGCGACAGCGGCCAGCTGCGTGTGGCCCTCGAATGCCACACCTGTTTCGACTGGCTGATGCCGGTGATGGATGAATTCCGCATGCGCTGGCCGGATGTGGAAATCGATCTGGTGTCCGGCTTCCACAGCGAGCCGTCGGATCTGCTGCGCAGCGGCGATGCGGACCTCGTGATCGGTTCCGATTACAGCGTGGGCGGCTATGCCGTCTTTCCACTGTTCCGCTTCGAGATCATGACGGTGCTGGCGCAGAAGCACCGCCTGCAGGCGCAGCGCCGCTTGCACGCGAATGACTTCGAAAATGAAACCCTGATCACGTATCCAGTGCCTGAAGAACGCATTGATTTAATCAGGGAAATCTTGCGTCCCGCCAACGTCGCGTACAAGCGACGAACTGCAGAACTGACGGTTGCAATCTTGCAGTTAGTCGCCAGCCGCCGCGGTGTTGCGGCTTTGCCGAATTGGGCTATCAAAAACTACGTCGACTATGACTATGTGATTGCACGGCCTATCGGCGAGCAGGGACTATGGAGCGACTTGTTCGTTTCGGTGCCGGAAGCCTTACGCCATAAGGCTTTTGTGACTGACTTTGTCAACGTGATACGCGAGCAGTGTGCCGGATCGCTTGATGGAATCAAGTTATTGTCGTGACATGCCTTTTATTTTTATGCAAAATGAAAGAAAGCTTTGATCTTTGTCAAAGAGTTGAATTTAACTGTTCTCTACGATGAAAGATCCTTGCGTTATCTCATCGAAGGAGTTGTCCTCAATGTTCGCACTGACTGAAGAATTTTCCCGCGCCGCTTTCGCGGCCTTCAACGCGCAGATGGCTCAGTTCGATGAATGCGCGCAAGCTGTCGTAGATGTCGCGCTCTCCTCGCTGGCGACTGCCACCGTTGCTTCCAATCAGTTTTTGACGGCCCAAAACACCGAAGAATTTTTCGACGTTGCTACGAGTCAATCGCAGCTGGCCCTGGGCCTGGCGCAAGCCTACTCCCGTGAAGCAACAGATGCTGCTCTGAATAAGCCCTTGTTCCGGTAGGACATAGTGGCTTGCCGCAGATCGCTTCGTTAAAATTAAATAAATTATTTTCACAACTCAACCACAGCACCGGAGAAGCACATGGAAGAAGTAGTAATCGTTGCCGCGGCACGTACCGCGGTGGGCAAGTTCGGCGGAAGCCTGGCCAAGATTCCAGCATCGGAACTGGGTGCTCACGTGATCAAGGGTCTGCTGGCGCAGACCAAGATTGATCCTAACCTGATCAGCGAAGCCATCCTCGGCCAGGTGCTGACTGCTGGCGTTGGCCAGAACCCGGCACGCCAGGCGGTAATCAAGGCCGGCCTGCCGACTGCCATTCCCGCCTACACCATCAATAAGGTGTGCGGCAGCGGCCTGAAGGCAACCCACCTGGCAACCCAGGCCATCAAGTGCGGCGATGCGAACATCATTATCGCCGGCGGCCAGGAAAACATGAGTGCGGCACCGCACGTACTGAACAATTCGCGCGACGGTTTCCGCATGGGCGATGTGAAGATGATCGATTCCATGATCGTCGATGGCCTGTGGGACGTCTACAACCAGTACCACATGGGCGTGACCGCCGAGAACGTCGCGAAGAAATACGAGATCTCGCGCGCCGAGCAGGACGAGTTCGCGCTGCAGTCGCAGCTGAAAGCGGAAGCCGCGCAGAAGGCCGGCAAGTTCAAGGATGAAATCCTGCCGCTGGAAATCGTGCAGAAGAAAGGCAGCATCGTTTTCGACCAGGACGAATACATCAAGCCGGGCTCCACGCTGGAAGCGCTGGCCGGCCTGAAGCCTGCTTTCAACAAGGAAGGCAGCGTCACCGCAGGCAATGCATCGGGCATCAATGACGGCGCCGCCGCCGTGATCATGATGACCGCGTCGCAAGCCAAGCAGCTGGGCCTGACCCCGCTGGCACGCATCAAGGCTTATGCATCGTCCGGCCTGGATCCGTCCGTGATGGGCATGGGCCCCGTGTCCGCCTCCAAGTTGTGCCTGAAGAAGGCCGGCTGGACCCCGCAGGACCTGGACTTGATGGAAATCAACGAAGCGTTTGCGGCGCAGGCGATTGCCGTGAACAAGGAAATGGGCTGGGACACCAGCAAGATCAACGTGAACGGCGGCGCCATCGCAATTGGCCACCCGATCGGCGCTTCCGGCGCCCGCATCCTGGTGACCCTGCTGCATGAGATGGTCCGCCGCGACGCGAAGAAAGGCCTGGCCTCGCTGTGCATCGGCGGCGGCATGGGTGTAGCACTGGCAGTTGAAAGGGACTGAAAGAGTTTAACTAGAACGCATTTGAGGGGAACATAAATGGCACGAGTTGCATTGGTAACAGGCGGCATGGGTGGTCTGGGTGAAGCGATCTGCATCAAGATGGTCGCTCTGGGCTACAAGGTGGTAACCACGTATTCCCCAACGAACAAAACGCACGATGCTTGGCTGGCTTCCATGAAGGACCAGGGCTACCAATTCTCGGCGTATCCGTGCGATGTGTCGGACTACGAGTCCGCACAGGAATGCGTAAAAGCGATCGAGCGCGATATCGGCCCGGTCGATGTGCTGGTGAACAACGCGGGTATTACCCGTGACATGACCTTCAAGAAGATGGACAAGGTCAATTGGGACGCAGTGATGAAGACCAACCTGGACTCCGTGTTCAACATGACCAAGCCGGTAGCGGATGGCATGGTGGACCGTGGCTGGGGCCGTGTGATCAACATCTCCTCGGTGAATGGCCAGAAGGGCGCCTTCGGCCAGACCAACTACTCCGCAGCGAAAGCCGGCGTACACGGTTTCACCAAGGCGCTGGCACTGGAAGTGGCGCGCAAGGGCGTGACCGTCAATACCATCTCGCCGGGCTACATCGGCACCAAGATGGTGATGGAAATCCCGAAGGACGTGCTGGATTCCAAGATCATCCCGCAAATCCCGATGTCCCGTCTGGGCAAGCCTGAAGAAGTCGCAGGCCTGGTGGCTTACCTGGCTTCCGAAGAAGCCGCGTTCGTGACTGGCGCAAACATCGCCATCAACGGCGGCCAGCACATGTCCTGATCCCATCCGGCTCCCGCCGACAAAAGCCGCCCGGCCCCGCCGCGCGGCTTTTTTTCTTTCCCAAAATCCGGGGTCAGCTCTGTCATTTGGACATGCAAGCATTTTCTTTGAGCCAGATCAATGCGAAAAAATGGGCGATTTCACGCATTGAGCTCGATCAATGGTTAGCGCTAGCTGTCCAAATGACAGAGCTGACCCCGAACTGGGCCCCGAACTGCTTGCGTGCTGAGGCGCGAGCGGCTAACCTCTTTCGCCATATCAACAATATCGGGGAAGAGAAACGATGAATTATCTGGCTATCCTGGTGGCTGCCGTGTCGAGTTTCATGCTGGGCGGGCTGTGGTATTCGCCCAAGCTGTTTGGCGCGGCGTGGAACCGGGAGAACGGCGGGGTGAAGCAGGAGGGACATCCGGGCAAAGTGTTCGGGACGGCCTTCGTGTTTTCGCTCATAGGGGCCTTCTGCTTTGCGTACTGGCTGGGCGCGGCGCCGGCGCTGGAAACCGCGTTGAAAGCAGGCTTGCTGGCCGGTTTCGGCATCGCGGCCACCAGCTTCGGCATCAATTACCAGTTCGCGCAGCGCTCGTTCAAGCTGTGGCTGATCGACGGCGGTTATCACACCGCGCAGTTCCTCCTGTTCGGGCTGATTCTCGGCCTTTGGCACTGACGTAGAATAGCCGGGATATCAACAGGAGGCAGTATGAACACTTTGCCAGACGATGGCCTTGCGCTGGCCGCTTTGGAAGAACAGGTCCTCCAGCCCGGCGTGAAAGGCTTGCCGATTACGGAGCCGCTGCGCCAGCACATGATCGGCGCGCAGGACTGGAATATCCTGAACGCCGACACCAGCTTCCCCGTCGCAGTCCTCAAGCAGTCCGCGCTGCTGCACAACCTGCAGTGGATGCGTGAATTCTGCGAACACTATGGTGTGCAGCTCGCGCCGCACGGCAAGACGACCATGAGCCCGCAGTTGTTCGGCGCCCAGCTCGCCAATGGCGCCTGGGGCATCACGCTGGCGACGGCCGCGCAGGTGCAGATCGCCGCGCGCTTCGGCGTGCGCCGCATCATCCTCGCCAACGAACTGGTGGCGCAGGCGGACATCAAGGCCATGCTGCACCTGATGCGCGAAGATGCCGGCTTCGAATTCCATGCGCTGGTCGATTCCGTCCCAGGCGTCGAGCGTTTGTCGCAGGCCGTACAGGCGAGCGGATTGCAGCGGCCCTTGCCGCTGCTGGTGGAACTGGGCATGATGGGCAAGCGCGCCGGTGCACGCGAAGCGGACGAAGTGCTGGCCGTCGCGCGCGCCGTGGCAAAAGCGCCGGGCCTGCAACTGGCCGGCATCGAAGGCTACGAGGGGCTCGCGTCCGACGCGCAGGAAGTGAACGCCTTCCTGCAGAAGATGGTCGCCGTGCTGCGCCAGGCCGACCAGGAGCGCCTGTTCGACGGCGAACAGATCCTGATTTCGGCCGGCGGCTCGGCCTTCTTCGACCTGGTCGCGCGCGGCTTCACTGACGTGCACGGGACGAGCAAGCCCCTGCTGCCCGTGATGCGCAGCGGCTGCTACCTGACCAACGACCACGGTCATTATCAGGATGCGATCCGCGAGCTGGGCCAGCGCGAGGGCGCACCGGCCGGCGGCCTGCAGCCGGCGCTGGAAATCTGGGCCATGGTGCTGTCGCGCCCCGAGCCGAACCTGGCGATCCTGTCCATGGGCAAGCGCGATGCGTCGCACGACCTGGGCTTGCCCAAGGCGCTGTACCAGCACCGTCCCGGTACGGCGGGCGGCCCGGCGAAGCTGCCGGAAGGCTGCGAAATCGTCAAGCTGAACGACCAGCACGCCTACCTGCGCTGGCCGGAAGGCGCGGCGACGGCGCTGCAGGTCGGGGACCTGGTCGGCTGCGGCATCAGTCACCCGTGCACCACTTTCGACAAATGGCAGCTTATGCTGGTGGTGGACGACCAGTACAATGTGCAGCACGCAATCAATACCTTCTTCTAAGGAAAGCCATGTCCGATCCGCTCGCCCACCTGTTTCCGCCGATCGCGCCGCGCAACAGCGGCATGCTGCAAGTCGATGAAATCCACACGATCTACTGGGAAGAGGTAGGCAATCCGGACGGCATCCCGGTGGTGTTCCTGCACGGTGGGCCGGGCGCGGGCCTGTCGCCCCAGCACCGCCGCTTCTTCAACCCGGACCACTACCGCGTGATCCTGTTCGACCAGCGAGGCGCCGGCAAGTCCACGCCGCTGGGCGACGTGCGCAATAACACGACCCAGCTGCTGATCGAGGATATCGAGCGCCTGCGCATCCAGTTCGGCATCGAAAAATGGCTGGTCTTCGGCGGCTCCTGGGGCTCCACGCTGGCACTCGCCTACGGCCAGACTCACCCCGAGCGCTGCCTGGGCTTTGTCCTGCGCGGCATCTTCCTGTGCACGAAAAAGGAAATCGACTTCTTCCTGGACGGCGCCGAATGGTTCCATCCGGATGTCTACGACGAATTCGTGGAAGCGATCCCGGAACCGGAACGCGTCGATCTGCTGCAGGCCTATGTCACCCGCATCATGGATCCCGACCCCGCCGTGCATTGGCCGGCCGTGCGTGCCTGGAGCAAATTCGAAGGCCGCCGCGTATTCCTGCTGCCGCAGCCGGAGGAAGCGCCGTCCGACACGCTGGACCTGGGCGTCGGCCGCATGGAATCGCATTATATGGCCCACGGCGGCTTCTTCGAGCCGGACCAGCTGATGAACAACGTCGGCCGAATCGCCCACCTGCCCGCCGTTATCGTGCAGGGGCGCTACGACGTGATCTGTCCTCCCGTCACTGCCTGGCGCCTGCACAAGGCGTGGCCGGGTTCGACGCTGAAGATCATCAAGGACGCTGGCCACGGCGCGATGGAGCAGGGCATCAGCAAAGCGCTGGTGGCTGCCACGGAACAGTTTCGTGCAGGCGGCCGTTTCGAGTAAACTGGCGTATCCCCTATAAAAATATTAGTACATGAACATTCAGCTTGGGGACATTGGCCACATCATCCAGTTGGCCATTGCTCCTGTTTTCCTGTTGTCGGCCGTCTGCACCAAGCTGCTGGTGCTGCTCAATCGCCTTGCGCGCATCATCGACCGTTCGCGCACGCTGGAAGAGCGCCTCGATGTGGCGTATAACGATAATTACCTGAATGAGCTGGACATACTTTACCGGCGATCCCACCTGATCAATATTGCGATTTCGCTCTCGACCGCCTGCGGACTGTTCGTCTGCCTGATCGTTGCCCTGCTGTTCATTGGCGATACCACCAATGCCACGCTGGACAAATACATCGCCAGCATGTTCGTCGGCGCGGTGTTTTGCCTGATCGGCAGCTTCGGCTTCCTGTTGCGCGAGATCTTTATCGCCTCGGCCTTCATGCGCGACCATCGCCATGTGCGCCACGTAGAACGACATCCGAACTAAGAATATGCACGACTATCAACGCCCTCCCACCCTGCACCGCTACGGCCCGCGCAGCGAACTCGAACTGGCCCTGAAGGAAGGGCAATTCGTGCTCCGCCCGGTCGGCAGCTTCCTGACCCTGAGTTTCTCGAAAGCCTGGAAGCGCGAGCTGTTCGACCATTTCGGCGCGGACTCCTGCCTCGTCATCCATAACACCGAGGAATTCGGCGAGCGCGTGCACCGCGCCGTGCAGCGCACCCTGCCCAACTGGGCCGGCATCGACGGCGCCATCGAATACGGCTCGCGCGCCGCGCTGGGTGCAGCCTTCACCAAGGGGCGCGACGAAGCGATGGAAAGGGAATGGCAATTCGCCTGGCGCGCGATGCAAAGCCAGTCCAGCATGAACCCGGTCGTAATCCGCATCGGCAGCCTGGAAGCGTTTGCCGAAGTGCGCGACCGCGACCACTACACGGTTTAAGGCGTTTGCGGGCTGCCCATGCCGTGACTGGCGCGGGCGGTTTCGGATTGCCGGGCGCTGGTTGGCAGCTTGTCCAGGTGGGCCAGCACGGCGCCCATCATGCGCTCGATGTCGCCGCGGATGATGTTCGTGCCGAGGATGCCCGGCACATAGAAGTTGGGAATCAGGCGGCCGGTGTACAGCACGCGCGTGCCGCCCGTTTCCGGTACCGGCACCAATTCCCAGCGCGCTTCATAGTGCTTCATGTCGCCCGAGATCAGGGCAATGTCGATGGCCTGCATCGGTTGCTCGGTGGCGCGCACGATCAGGTGGATGGAGCGGGACATGAACAGGAAGCGGGCCGTGCCAAATTGCTCAATAATGACTTCATTGCCATTGCGCGAGAGCACGCGGCAGGACGCCATGTCCGGCACGAATTCTTCCATCCGGTCGTAGCTGGTAAGCGTGCGCCACACCGCGGGCAGCGAGGCCTGCACGGTGCCGCTGGCGTTCACTTCGTACATATGCAGCGTGTCCACGTTCACGCGATTGACCGAGACTTCCAGCTTCGGAACGTCCAGACGCGTTGCCTGCGCCATGCCCGGCGCGGGCGCGGTAAAGCCAATCAACAAGAACAGTAACAGTCGCTTCATTCTTCCAGCGTAAGGGAACTGCTGGCAGAATACAAGCGCGACACGCCTCCAGCGTTAGCCAGCGTACAGAAGGACAATGACAAGAATATGACCCCGACAAGCTTCCCGCATCTGCTGGCTCCTCTGGACCTGGGCTTCACCACGCTGCGCAACCGGGTGATCATGGGCTCCATGCACACCGGATTAGAGGATCGCTTCTATAACTACGACCGGCTGGCCGCTTTCTACCGCGAACGCGCGCGCGGCGGCGTTGGCCTGATCGTCACGGGCGGCATCTCGCCCAATCGCCAGGGCTGGCTGCTGCCATTTGGCGGCACCATGAATTTCTCGGGCGACGTGCTCAATCACCGCAAGCTTACGCGTGCCGTGCACGAGGAGGGCGGCAAGATCCTGATGCAGATCCTGCACGCGGGCCGCTATGGCTACCAGCCCTTCGTGGTGTCGGCGTC